>JAICZO010000290.1 GCA_029057255.1 Muribaculaceae bacterium
CACTCGACTAGTGGTCGGCAGCGTCTGATGTGTTTAAGAGACAGAGCACACGGTCGGCCGTCAGCGGCTCGGCCGTCTCGACGACGAACTCGTTGAAGAATGGCGCGTCGGGGTATTTCAGAGTCATCTTGCCGGTCTCGGTCAGTGCCGCGGCCAGAGAGTGTGCCGCCTCGTAGCTGAGACGGTTGACTTCGGCCATGCCGCTGTTGCCCATGAGGCTCAGATACATGGCGGCGTGAAGGGTCATTATTCCCTGGTTGGAGCAGATGTTCGATGTAGCTTTCTGACGGCGTATGTGCTGCTCTCGGGCCTGGAGTGTGAGCACGAAGGAGCGACGGCCTTCCGCATCGACGGTGGCGCCGACGATACGTCCGGGCATCTTGCGCATCAGCGCCTTGGTGCAGCACAGGTAGCCGAGGCCGGGGCCGCCGTAGTTGAGGGGCATGCCGAGCGACTGTGCGTCGCCGCATGCTATGTCGGCGCCCCACGAGGCGGGAGTGCGCAGAGTGGCCAGCGGTGCGGCGTGGCAGTTCATGATCAGCAGAGCCTTGGCCGCATGGCAGCTGTCGGAAAATCCGCTGTAGTCCTCGACGATGCCATAGTAGTTGGGCGATGCCACGATGACTCCGGCCACGTCGCCGGCGCCGAGCATCTGCTCGAAGTCGCTGCGCGAGGTGCGGCCGTTTTCCTCCGGTATCACTTCGAGAGTGATGCCCGCGCCCTCGGCATATGTTGCTGCGACCTGGGCCACGGCGGGTGCAACGGTGGCGGAGATGAGGACACGGCGCTTCTTGCGTGCCGAGCTGACTGCCATTATCATGGCTTCTGCGGTGGCAGTGGCGCCGTCGTACATGGAGGCGTTGCTGACGTCGAGTCCGGTCAGCTCGCACATAAGACTCTGGTACTCGAAGATATACTGCAGGGTGCCCTGCGATATCTCAGGCTGATAGGGGGTGTAGGCCGTGAGGAACTCCGAGCGGCTCAGCAGGGCGGGAATCACTGCCGGGGTGTAGTGGTGGTAGTACCCGCCTCCGGCGAAGACAGACATCTCCCTGTTGTCCTTTGCAGCCGATGCGAACCAGCGGTCGAGTTCGGGCTCGCTTAGTGCCGCGGGCAGGTCATAGGGCTTGCGCAGCCGCAGCGAGGCGGGCACATCGGCATAGAGAGCGTCGATGTCGGCCACGCCGCAGCGTTCGAGCATGTGTCTGATATCTTCTTCGGTGTGTGGAAGATAACGGTGGAAGTTTCCCATAGAATCAGTGGAGTGTAGAGCAGTATTTGTCGTATGCTTCCTGGTCCATCAGTTTCTCGAGTTCGGCGGGGTCGCTGATGGTGACCTTTATAATCCATGCGTCCAGGGGCGCGTTGTTGATGAGCTTGGGGTTGTCGACGAGTTCTTCGTTGACTTCGACAACTTCGCCCGATACGGGGCTGAAAAGGTCGGATGCGGCCTTGCGGCTCTCGACAGCGCCGAATTCTTCGCCGGCTGCTATCTCGTCGCCTTCTTCGGGCATGTCGACGTATGTGACGGCTCCGAGCTGTTTTGCTGCGTATTCGGAGATGCCGACCAGACCGGTGTCGCCTTCAGTGCGGATGTATTCGTGAGAGGGAAGATAGTAGATTGCCATAGTAGTTTATTTTTTATAGTTAGGTGTATAGAATCGTTTTTTGATGACTGTCGCGGGCACTGTGCGGCGGCGTATTTTCACTTGCAGCGATGAGCCGAGGGTGCCGTATTCGGCCTTTACGAGTGCCATTGCGATGTTCTTGCCGAGGGTGAGGGAGTTGTAGCCGGTGGTTACCGCGCCTATTGCTGCGCCGTCCATGTCGAGGACTTCAAAGCCGTGGCGTGCCGTTGCTCCGCCCTCAAGCTCAAGGCCGACGAGTTTGCGGCTGAGACCTTCCGCTTTCTGTTTTTTCAGCGCTTCCGAGCCGATGAATCCTTCGGGCTTGTCGAGCTTGACGAACATGCCCAGCCCGGCCTCGAGAGGTGTGATGTCGTCGGCCAGTTCATCGCCGTAGAGCGGCAGTCCGGCCTCGAAGCGGAGTGTGTCGCGGCAGCCGAGGCCACAGGGCGCCACGCCGGCCGCCATGAGACGGTCCCACATGTCGACGATGACGCCGGGAGCGGCATAAATCTCGAAGCCATCCTCGCCGGTGTAGCCTGTGCGGCTGACGATGGTGCCGTCAGGCAGGGTGGTGAAGGTGTAGAACGAGAGTCCGGAGCAGTCGATGCCGAGTACATCGGCCATGACCTGCTCGCTGTCAGGCCCCTGGAGGGCGAGCTGTCCGAAGTCGGCGCAGCGGTCGGCCACCTTCACGGCGAATCCGGCGGCGTGGCTGACAATCCATGCGATGTCCTTGTCGATATTGGCTGCGTTGATG
>JAICZO010000291.1 GCA_029057255.1 Muribaculaceae bacterium
GTATGTTCTGGAAGAGTGAGCGTCCCCACATCAAGGCGCGACCGATTGATGAGAATGAGTTGTCGATGATGGTGATGTCGGATGCTTCTTTGGCTACCGAAGTGCCGTCGCCCATCGAGAGGCCTACGTGTGCTGTTTTAAGTGCGGGGGCATCGTTGGTGCCGTCACCTGTCACGGCTACCACTTCGTTGTTGGCCTGAAGAGCTTCAACGAGACGCTTCTTATCCATCGGGCGGGCACGGGCAATAATCTTCAGGTCGCCGACGCGCTCTTTGAGCTGTTTGTCGGAGAGTTCGGCGAACTCAGTACCTGTTATGATGTTGCGGTCGCTATCGGTAGCGTTATTCCAGAGACCGATCTGACGACCGATTTCTTTGGCGGTACCCGGGGTGTCACCGGTTACAATTTTGACTTTGATGCCGGCGTCAATCACTTCCTTTACTGCGAAGGGTACGTCGGAGCGTACGGGGTCAGATATTGCCACGATGCCGAGGAATGTCAGGTTGTCGGCCACTACCTTGTTGTTCTCGATGGTCTTGTCGCCGTCAGCGAGTTCACGGTATGCGAAGCCGAGTGTGCGCATGGCCTGATTCTGATATTCGAGAAGGAGGGCATCGACTTCCTGCTTTGACACTCCGGGAGTGTTCTGACACATGCCGAAGATGATTTCGGGGGCGCCTTTGACGTAGAGTATGGTCTTGCCTGTCGCAGACTTGACGACGGTTGCCATATACTTGCGCTCGGTAGAGAAGGGCAGTTCCTCGATACGCTGAGCTTTGTCTTTTACGTCAAGATAGTTGATGCCTCTTTTCTGAAGCCAAAGGAGGAGGGCACCCTCGGTGGGGTTGCCGAGCACCTGAGGTTTCTCTCCCGACATGTCGAGCTGAGCGGTCGAGTTGACAGCGATGCCTTCGACGAGGATGTCGTCCGACGGGTTGCCGAAGAAGTTGGTCTGAGCCACCTGCATCTGGTTCTGTGTCAGAGTACCGGTCTTGTCGGTACATATAACTGTGGTTGCGCCCATAGTCTCGCAGGCGTGCATCTTGCGGACAAGGTTGTTGGTCTTGAGCATACGACGCATCGAGTATGCGAGAGAGAGCGTAACTGCCATCGGCAGGCCTTCGGGGACGGCTACTACAACGAGTGTTACGG
This sequence comes from Muribaculaceae bacterium, assembly GCA_029057255.1. GTDB lineage: Bacteria > Bacteroidota > Bacteroidia > Bacteroidales > Muribaculaceae > CAG-873. Next base: position 1,153 of record JAICZO010000291.1, read on the forward strand.
CTACCATCAGGGTCTGGAGGAAGTATGCGAGGAACGATACCCACTCAAATTCAGGCACGCTGATGAAATACATCATTATGCGGCCGATAATGATGGCGGCGGCAAATCCGTACGAGATTTTTGTGATGAGGTTGCCGAGGCCGTCGAGCTGTTCCTGTCTCTTATTCCCATCTGACGCTGCCGACGACTAGTCGAGTGTAGATCTCGG
>JAICZO010000292.1 GCA_029057255.1 Muribaculaceae bacterium
AAAAAACTATAATCTCGAAAAAAGAAAATATGTCATCGGCGGCTTCATCGTCCTCGTGGCGCTGATCTACCTCGTGCGCCTCTTTGACCTGCAGCTTGCCGACGAGAAGTACAAGCGCTCGGCCGACTCCAATGCCTTCCTCAAGAAGACTGTCTACCCGTCGCGCGGACTTATATACGACCGCAACGGCGAGCTGGTGGTGTTCAATCAGCCGGCCTACGATGTCATGCTCATCCCGCGTGACGTGCAGCCCTTCGATACTCTTGACTTCTGCAGCACTCTCAACATCACCCCTGAGGCTCTGGTCAAGCGCTTCGCCGACATGAAGGACAAGCGCCTCAACCCCGGCTACTCGTCGTATACGCCGCAGCGACTCATATCGCAGCTGTCGGCCCGCGACTACGGGCGCCTGCAGGAGAAGCTGTACCGTTTCCCCGGCTTCTTCATCCAGAAGCGTATCCTCCGCCAGTACAAGCATCCGACTGCGGCAAACGTGCTCGGTAATATCCGTGAGGTGTCGCAGGCCGACATCGACCGCGACGACTACTACTCGCCCGGCGACTATACCGGCGACCTCGGCATCGAGAAGAGCTACGAGCCTTATCTGCGTGGCGTCAAGGGTGTCGAGATTCTGATACGCGACGCCCGCGGCCGCATCCAGGGCCGCTATGAAGACGGCGCAAGCGACATCGAGCCTATATCGGGGCGCGACCTGAGGCTGAGTCTCGACATCAAGCTACAGCAGTATGCCGAGTCGCTGATGGTGGGCAAGCGCGGCGCTGTCGTCGCCATCGAGCCTTCGACGGGCGAGGTGCTGTGCATGGTGTCGATGCCCAACTATGACCCCACGCTGCTTGTCGGCCGTGAGCGCGGCAAGAACTACTTCAAGCTTGTCAAGGATGAGTCGTGGCCGCTCTTCGACCGCGCTCTGATGGGCGCCTATCCTCCCGGCTCGACCTTCAAGCCCACGCAGGGTCTGATTTTCCTGCAGGAAGGCATCATCGACCTGAGCACGGCCTACCCCTGTTCGCACGGATATATCAGCGGCGGCCTCCGTGTGGGCTGTCACGCCCACGGCTCGCCTCTGCCCCTGAAGCCGGCGCTGCAGACGTCGTGCAACGCCTTCTTCTGCTGGGGCTTCAAGGCCATGATTGACAGGCGCAGCAAGTACGGCAGCTCGGCCAAGGCCTTTGAGATATGGAAGAACCACCTCGTGTCGATGGGTTACGGCTACAAGCTCGGCGTCGACCTGCCCGGAGAGACAC
>JAICZO010000293.1 GCA_029057255.1 Muribaculaceae bacterium
GCAACGAATGACTCTCGAGGAAAAGGTCAAAGTGCTGCATGCACAGTCGAAGTTTTCGTCGGCAGGTGTGCCCCGTCTGGGCATACCCGAATTGTGGTGCACCGACGGCCCCCACGGCATCCGCCCCGAAGTGTATTGGGATGAGTGGAACAGTGCCGAGTGGACCAACGACTCCTGCACGGCGTTCCCGGCGCTGACCTGCCTGGCTGCCACATGGCGCCCCGAGCTTGCCCTCGAATACGGCAGGGCGATCGGCGAAGAGGCGCGCTATCGCCGCAAGGACGTGCTGCTCGGCCCCGGTGTGAACATCATGCGCACACCTCTCTGCGGCCGCAGCTTCGAGTATATGGGAGAGGATCCCTTCCTGACATCGAGCATGGTGGCTCCCTATATCCGCGGTGTGCAGAGCAACAATGTGGCGGCCTGCGTCAAGCATTTTGCCCTTAATAATAATGAGGACAACCGCTACACGAGCAATGTGAACGTGAGCGAGCGTGCCCTCCGCGAAATCTACCTCGCGCCTTTCAAGGCCGCCGTCGATGCCGGGGCATGGGCCATGATGCCGGCTTACAATCTCTTTGAAAACAGGTACTGCTGCGAGAATCCACGCCTGATACGCGACATCCTCAAAGGAGAGTGGAACTTCGACGGCGTGGCCATCAGCGACTGGGGCGGCGTTCACAATACCGACGACGTCCTCGAGGGCGGTCTCGACCTCGAGATGGGTACCGGCACCGACGGTGTCTCTGTCAATATGAATGCCTACGACAACTACTATATGGCCAATCCGTATCTCGACAGGTTGCGCCGGGGCGAGGCTTCCGTGGCTGAGCTGGACGACCGCGTGCGCCGTGTGCTGCGCACCATTTTCCGCACGTCGATGGCGCCCACGCCCTGGAAGGGTCGCTTTACCTGCCCCGAGCATTACGCCACGGCACGTAAAATAGGCGCCGAAGGCATCGTGCTCTTGAAGAACAACGGCATACTGCCTCTTGCCGATGACGTCAGACGCGTACTCGTGGTCGGCGAGAATGCCGTGAAAATGATGACTGTCGGCGGCGGTTCGGCATCTCTGAAGGTGCAGCGCGAAGTGTCTCCTCTGGCTGGAATCATGTCGGCACTGAAGGATGCTGATGTCGAGTGGGAAAGAGGGTATATAGGTGTCGGAAGCACTGAATTTGACAATGTCAGAAGCCGCGACGCCGAGTGGCTTGACGAGCAGAGGACGCCCGAGCAGCTGCGCGCCGACGCGCTGGCGAAAGCGAAGACGGCCGACGTCGTAATCTTTGTCGGCGGTCTCAACCACTCGCACTGTCAGGACACCGAAAACTCTGACCGCAAGACTCTGCAGCTGCCTTACGGGCAGGATGAACTTATTGCCGATATTGCCGCTGTCAACCCTAATCTGATTATGGTGAACATTTCGGGCACGCCCGTCACCATGCCCTGGCTTGACAAGGTGGCGGCCGTCGTGCAGGACTGGTATATTGGTAGCGAGGCCGGCAACAGCCTTGCCGATGTCCTCACAGGCAAGGTCAACCCCTCGGGCAAGCTGCCTTTCACCTTCCCCCGCAGTCTTGAGGACCTGCCGACCTGCGGCGAGCGCCGCTATCCCGGCATAAAGCGCGCCGACAGTGACATCTACGACATATACTACGATGAAGACATCTTTGTCGGCTACCGCTGGTACGACAAGCAGAAGCTGTCCGTACTCTTCCCCTTCGGATACGGCCTGAGCTATACCGACTTTAAGATAGGTGCGCCCAAGATTTCGGCCGTCGATGCCGACAGCATCACCATAAGCCTGAGCGTCACCAACACAGGCGACCGCGACGGCGCCGAAACGGTGCAGGTCTATGCCTCGGCACCGAAAACCAAGGGCGTCGAAAGGGAGAACAAGAAGCTCGTCGGATTTGCAAAGGTCGATGTCGGAGCAGGGGAGAGCAGCGACGTAACCATCAGTATCCCCAAGTCGACGCTGGCTTACTATGACGAGAATAAACGGTCGATGATTGTCGCCCCCGGCAAGTACCGGTTCCATGTCGGAAACTCTTCGGCCTCGCTGCCCCACAATGTTACCCTTGACTTAAAACCATAACGTATGCTTAGAACATTTTTATCAATAGCGCTCTGCTGCCTGATGTTCCCGTCAGTCCGCGCAGGCCGGACCGCCGACGAGCGGTACATCGACAATCTGATGTCGCGTATGTCGCTCGACGAGAAGATAGGTCAGCTCAACCTCACGGTGGGCGGTGATGTGGTATCGGGCACAGCCGAAGCCGCTAAAATAGAGAGCCTCATCCTCGACGGTAAGATTGGCGGATTCTTCAATGTCAAAGGCGTCGATGCGGTGTCGCGTTTCCAGCATCTCGCTGTCGAGAAAGGTCCTAACGGTATCCCGCTGCTTGTCGGCGCAGATGTCGTCCACGGATACTCGACCGTGTTCCCTATTCCGCTCGCGCTGTCGTGTGCGTGGGATAGCGCCGCTGTCGCGCAGATGGCACGCATCTCGGCAATTGAAGCAACTGCCGACGGCGTGAACTGGAACTATAGTCCTATGGTCGACATATGCCGCGATGCCCGCTGGGGACGTGTGGCCGAGAGCGCGGGTGAGGACACATACCTCGGCAGCGTGCTCGCCAAAGCCTACGTCGAAGGCTATCAGGGCGATAAGATGCAGTCTGATTCGTCGATGATGGCATGCGTGAAGCACTTCGCGCTCTATGGCGCAGCCGAGGGCGGACGCGACTACAACGGCGTCGATATGAGCCGCGAGCGCATGTACAACTACTACCTTCCTCCTTTTCAGGCCACAGTCGAGGCCGGCGTAGGCTCGCTTATGACGTCGTTCAATCTCATCAACGGACAGCATGCCACCGCATGCGACTGGCTGATCAACGGCGTGCTGCGTCGCGATTGGAAATTCGACGGTTTTGTGGTGACGGATTACGGCTCGATTGACGAGCTCTCGCGCATGGGCGTTGCCCACGAGAATGAGGCCGCGGCAATGGCTCTCCGTGCCGGAACGGATATGGACATGGTCACGGGCCGATATGTCGCCGACCTCAAGGACGCACTGAAGAATGGCCTTGTTACCGAGGAGATGATTGACCGCGCATGCCGCCGCGTGCTTGAGGCGAAACAGCGCCTCGGGCTCTTTGACAACCCGTATAAATACTGCAACACCGAGCGCGCCAAGCACGATATGTATACCCCGGAGCATCGCGCCGTAGCCCGCGACATCGCGGCAAAGACCTTCGTCCTCCTCAAGAATGACAATAATCTGCTGCCCCTCAAAAAGAAAGGCCGCATAGCCCTGATAGGCCCGCTTGCCGATGCAGGCAACAATATGGCCGGATGCTGGAGCGGCTACTGCGACCACAACAGCCACAAGTCGGTGCTGACAGCTTTCCGTGAAGCTGTAGGCGACAAAGCCGAGATTATCTATTCGCCCGGAGCGAACATATACTATAATGAGACCACGCAGGGCGACTGCGACTGGGGGCGTCGCATCAGTCGCGTCGATGACAGCAGCGCGCACAGCGAGGCCCTGCTCGCCGCGTCGAAAGCGGACGTCGTCGTAGTGGCGATGGGCGAAAGCGCCGAGATGAGCGGCGAGTCGTCCAGCAGAGCCGACATCACTATTCCCGATACACAGCGCGACCTCCTCAGGAAGCTTGCCGCGACAGGCAAGCCTGTAGTCCTCCTTCTCTTCACCGGCCGCCCGCTGATACTCGACTGGGAGTCGGAGAACATACCGTCGATACTGAATGTATGGTTCGGCGGCAGTGAGGCTGCTGATGCGATAGCGGATGTGGTGTTCGGCGACAAGATGCCGAGCGGCAAACTTACAACGACTTTCCCGCGCAGCGTGGGGCAGCTACCCCTGTACTACAATTATCTGCCGTCAAGTCATCCCGACTACGACCCGAGCCGCTTCAATCCCTATGCCAGCAACTATATTGATGTAAGCAACGAGCCGCTGTATCCCTTCGGATACGGCCTGAGCTATACGACATTCGCGTATTCGAAGCCTGCGATAAGCTCTGACGTGCTTACCGCCGACGGTGCGCTGAAAGTATCGGTAGAAGTGACCAACACCGGCAAGTATGACGGCACCGAAATAGTCCAGCTCTACATCAACGACCCGGTGGCGCGCATAGCCCGCCCGGTGAAGGAGCTCAAGGCTTTCAGGAGAGTTGATATTCCGGCCGGCAAGACAGCTGTCGTCGAGTTTGCCGTCACCGCAGACATGCTGAGATACTACGATGCCGATCTCAACTACGTCCTTGAGCCGGGAGAATACAACGTGATGACAGGCCCCAACTCACAAGAGCTGCAAAAGCTCAGTTTCAGACTCCGATAAAAAAATCCCATATCATAGCTCTGTCTGATAGAATGCCACCGGGAGAAGCGACAGCCTCAACCGGTGGCATTCCTTGTTTTTTTACGGGCTGCTATAACCTTAGAGCAGCGGTGTATGGCCGGCGTGCCGTCTGAAGTCCGACAGGAAGAATCTGCATTCAGGGAATTGCTTCTGCAAGAACGTTATCGCGTGCTCGAAAGTGTTGTAATCATACACGATAAGGTCGATATAGCTGACGTCGGTTCCGGTAGCGCCGCCTATCACCAGACCCAGCTCCAGCGGGTCGAGTATCTCTTCGGTGATTTTGTCCTCGATGTCGTGTCGAAGGTTCAGAATG
>JAICZO010000294.1 GCA_029057255.1 Muribaculaceae bacterium
ACCGTGTGTCGATATACTAGCTCGACGTAACAAAAAAAAAAAACACGATGTGTCGCTCGGCGCCGATAAAGGCGTTGATGAGCGATGACTTGCCTGCGTTGGGTCGGCCGACGATGGCAAACTTGGGTATGTCGTCGAGACCTTCTTCCTCGCTGTCGTCTTTCTCGGGCAGCTTGCCGACAACTTCGTCGAGCAGGTCGCCTGTGCCGTAGCCGTTGACTGCCGACACGGGGTAGGGGTCGCCAAGGCCGAGCGAGTAGAACTCGGGTACGTTGTAGACCCATTCGTTGGAGTCTACCTTGTTGGCTACGAGTATGACGGGTTTGCGGGACTTGCGGAGTATCTCGGCCACATGGTCGTCAAGGTCGGTGACGCCGTTCATGGCGTCGACCACAAAGAGTATCTCGTCGGCCTGCTCGATGGCGAGCTCGACCTGTTTGTTGATTTCGGCCTCGAAGATGTCCTCGGAGTTCACGACCCATCCGCCGGTATCGACGATGGAGAATTCCTTGCCGTTCCAGTCGACTTTGCCGTACTGGCGGTCGCGCGTAGTTCCGGCTGTGGGGTCGGTGATCGCCGTGCGGGTCTGCGTCAGGCGGTTGAAAAGTGTCGACTTGCCGACATTCGGGCGGCCGACTATGGCTACAAGCTGTCCCATATTTATTCTTTATTGTTTTGTGCAAAATTAACCAAAAAGTGCCGTATTTGCAAATGCGGCGCTTTTTCGGGGGTGTCGGTATACTACTCGATATACCCGAACTGGCGGAGCTTGTTCTCGCGGTTGCGCCAGTTAGGCTCGACCTTCACGAAGAGCTCGAGGAAGACGCTCTTGCCGAAGAATGTCGAGATGTCTTTGCGGGCCTCGGTGCCGACTCTCTTGAGCATCGAGCCTTGGCGTCCGATGAGGATGCCTTTCTGGCTCTCGCGCTCGACGTAGATGACGGCCATGATGTGTATCGAGTTTTCTTTCTCGTCGAATTTCTCGACGATGACTTCGGTGGAGTAGGGTACTTCCTTGTCGTAGTTGAGGAGGATTTTCTCTCGTATGATTTCGGTGACGAAGAATCGCGCGGGCTTGTCGGTGAGGGCGTCTTTGCCGAAGTAGGGCTCGCCCTCGGGCAGCAGCTCGACGATGCGTGTCATGAGGTTGGCGACGTTGAAGTGCTCTTTGGCCGATGTGGGGAATACTTCGGCGTTGGGCAGCAGTTCCTTCCAGCTGGCGACGATGGCCTCCAGCTCGCCGTTGCCTTTGAGCAGGTCTATCTTGTTGACGACCAGCAGCACGGGTATCTTCTCTTTGGCCACTTTGGCAAGGAAGTCGGCGTTCTTGGTGGGGTCCTCGACAACGTCGGTGACGTAAACGAGCACGTCGGCGTCGGTGAGGGCGCCCTCGCTGAAAGCGAGCATGCCTTCCTGCATCTTGTATTTGGGCTTGAGCACGCCCGGGGTGTCGGAGAATACAATCTGGTACTCCGGAGTGTTGACGATGCCCATTATGCGGTGGCGGGTAGTCTGCGCCTTCTGTGTTATTATGCTTATTCGCTCTCCGACGAGGTCGTTCATGAGAGTGGACTTGCCCACGTTGGGGTTGCCTACTATGTTGACAAATCCTGATTTGTGCGGAGTGGCGTTAGTGTTGAGTGTTTTATCTTCCATGCCGGTTATGTTAGTTTTGTTGCTCTATATATAACAAAGATAGCACCTGAAAAGTGCTATCTCCGTTATTAATTGTGTAGCTGTCGCTCCGGTAATCAGAGATCCCATACCAGATACATGGCACCCCATGTGAATCCGGCACCGAAAGCGGTGAGGATGAGCTTGTCGCCTTTGTGGAGGCGGTTCTTGTACTCGTCCAGACACAGGGGTATCGAAGCTGCCGAGGTGTTGCCGGTGTGCTCGATGTTGACGAGCACCTTTTCCATGGGGAACTTGGCGCGGTCGGCCACGGCCTCGATGATGCGGAGGTTAGCCTGATGGGGTATGAGATACTTGACGTCGTCGACGGTGAGGTTGTTGCGTGCCATCACGTCGAGGCTCGATGTGAGCATGTTTGTCACGGCGTGCTTGTATACTGCGCGACCGTCCTGGAAGAGGAAGTGGTCGCCGGCGTCGAGCGTTTCCTGGCAAGCGGGGTTTGCCGAGCCGCCTGCACGCATGAGCAGGTGTTCGCGGCCGATGCCGTCGACGTGGAATACGCCGTCAATGATGCCCATGCCTTCTTCTTCAGTGGGTTCTACCAGAACAGCGGCAGCGCCGTCGCCGAAGAGGGGACAGGTTGAGCGGTCCTTGTAGTTTACCATTGACGACATTTTCTCGGCGCATACGACAATCACTTTCTTG
>JAICZO010000295.1 GCA_029057255.1 Muribaculaceae bacterium
GTCGGCATCGGACTCTTTGCCATGCTCTCGGTGGTCAACTGCCTGTCGTTTGTCATATACGGTTTCGGCATCTCGCGGCGTCTTGTCATGATATGTATGCAGACCACGCCGGCCGAAATCAAAGGATTCTCCTCCGAGCTGTTCTCCAATCTCGGTCATCTTCTGCTGTCGTGGAGAGCGTTGTCGTCAATGGCTGCCGTCGCTGTCCTCTTCCTTGCCGTTCGCCGAGTCGGCAAGGCGCTTTTTACCGGAGCTGTCTGTCTGCTTACGGCGGCAGGCCTGGTGTCGACTGTCGTTTTCTCGTTCACATACACGTCGGGCCGCAGCGCGCACTCGCTTTTCATGCGTGTGTACCGCTATGTCGAGGCCACTGTCGCCGAGCTTGGCGAGTTCGAGCGGCTGAGGAGCGGCATGACTGACTTCCCTCGCCCCGAGACAGTGTCTTCGTCGCACCTCGCCCGCACGGTGGTTGTCGTCATCGGCGAATCGGCATCGAGAGACCACTGGTCGCTCTACGGCTATCCGCTCGAGACCACGCCGTTTGCCGACAGTATCCGCGAGTCGCTGTATGTGTTCCCGGATGTCATCGGTTCGTCGGCATCGACATCGGGCAATATGGAGCGCATACTCACATTCAAGCCCGACGACGACACGGAGGGCGACGGCCTGCGCTTCCCGCGTGTTGTAGATATGTTCGGGCATGCCGGCTACAAGACGTTCTGGCTCTCCAACCAGGAGCGTACCGGACTCGTCAGCAACACGTCAGGCATTCTCGCTTCCAACGCCGATGTGATAGAGTATGTGGGCAGTGAGAGCTCTGAGGACGCCCTGCTGTTCAAGCACGACGATGCGCTGCTGCCTCCGTTCAGAGAGGCCCTTGCCGATACGGCCGCCTGCAAGCTCGTGTTCGTCCATCTGATAGGCTCGCATACCGACTACTCTTTCCGTTATCCCGCCGATGCCGCCGTTTTCTCGGCCGACGACGAGCTGGCTCTGCCTATGCGGCCGTGGCTCGACCGCGAGTCTGCCGGAGTGGTGGCCGCGTATGACAACTCCATCCGCTTCACCGACGCGGTCCTCAGAGAGATAGTCACCGATATTGCGGGGCTTGACGAGCCGGCAGTAATGGTCTATCTGTCGGACCACGGCGAGAATGTGTATGACCGGAATATGTTCAGAGGGCGCGACCGAGACTTTGTGCGTGTGCCCTTTATAGTCTTTGTCAATGATGCTTACCGTCAGTCAGCCCCCGAGATGACTGCTGCGCTCGAGGCTGCCGTCGCGAGGCCGTTTTCGACCGCCGGTCTTGTGCATCCGCTGATGACCTTGAGCGGAACCGGCTATTGCGACTATGATTCTACTTACGATGTGCTGTCGGAGCACTACCGTATCCGTCCGCGCTATGTCGACGAGCGGATATGGGACGTGTCGGATAAATGATACTATACTGAGACTACTGCCGTCAGGAGCGTGCCCGGCGCGACGCGGTGGTGGTAGACCCTGTAGCTGCGGGTCTGCTGTCCGTCGGCCGATGACACCGCGGCAATGTCAGAGCCTGCGGCGGGTAGGTGTATCTGCGCGGTGAAGTCTATCTCCTTCCCGAGGCGGTGACGTGCCGCCTTGTAGAGAGCCTCTTTCATGGTCCATGCCCGCAGCAGCCCGTCGCCGCCGGCATATGCGTCGCATTCTGCCGGCGAGCATATCCTCGGGATGACACGCACAAGCTGCGGCCGCTCGTCCTCGATGTCGATGCCGGCCTCGGTCCCCGCGGGGATGATGGCAAGGGCTGCCATGCCGCGGCTGTGGCTTATCGACACCCCTTCGTCAGCCTCGCTGCCGTCGCCCTGCAGTATGTACGGCGAGCCGTCGCTGCGGTGGCTGCGCCTTGCGCCAGCGCCGAAAGCTTCGGCCACGAGCCTTGCCACGGCAGCCTCTTCGGCGCTGCGGCGGGTGCCGCCGTCGGTGACGATGTCGGTGAGATATATGTCGAGCGGTATGTCGGGGCAGTCAAGTTTCATCGCGGAGCAATGCTGTTGAGTATTCTGAATGCCTCGTCTTTCAGAATCTCGGTGACAGGACGTATAGAGTCGGCAGGCTCCGTGCTGCCGTGCAGCACTATGGCACCGCTGACAAGGTTGTGGCGGCTGTCGGTGGCTATGAACTGGACGGGTGTCGCCGTGGCTCCGTCGTCAGCCGTTATCATTTCGCAGCAGAAGCCGGCGTCGTTTGTGAAAGAGTCGGTGCGCGTCCGTCGGCCGCCCGTGTTGAGGCTTATGCGCTGACGGCGGTTGGCAAGGGCTTCGGCGAGGCTGTTGCTGTCGGGGAGCGTCACGGAGCTCAGATGCAGGGTGGCGCCATATGCGGGGTAGGCGGCGTCGAGCCAGTTTTCGCCCGGATGCGTCACGGTGGCCGACGTGCTGACATCAGTCCTTATGCCGCCGGCCGACACCTCCATGCGCGAGGCTGCCGGCGTCTCGACCCGCGGATAGGCATATCTGCGCGGGGTGGCATCATCGGAGTGCCGGCCGCACGCCGCCACTATCATCATGGCAGCCACGCCGGCAAGTATCGCTCTCGGAGTCATCCCTCCTGTATGTCAGGCATTATCTTCACCCTGACTTCGGTGATGCGGTGGTCGGTAATGTCAAGAATCAGGAAGCGGCAGCGCCCGTAGACGAGCGGCTCCTTGTCCTTGGGGAAGTCGCCTTTGACGGCAAGAAGCATGCCGGCGAGAGTCTCGACATCCTCGGTCACATCCTTGTAGTCGTCGGCGTCGAGCCCTGTGATGCGGAAGAAGTCGGTCAGGGGTGTGCGTCCCTCGAAGACGTATGTGTCGTCGCGCAGACGCTTGAAGGTGGTGTCGGGCTCGTCGTACTCGTCGTCGATGTCTCCGACAATCTCCTCGAGGACGTCCTCGAGGGTCACCACTCCCGACGTGCCTCCGAACTCGTCGACCACGACAGCCATGTGTATCTTCAGCTTGCGGAAATCCTCGAGCAGGTCGTCGATCTGTCGCGACTCGGGCACGAAGTACGCCGGGCGGAGCAGCTTCTGCCACTCGAAGGAGTCGTCGGCCTCCTTCATTATATAAGGTAGAAGGTCGCGGGAGTAGAGTATGCCTTTGATGTTGTCTTCGGTGTCCTCGTAGACGGGCATTCGCGAGTATCCGCTCTCGAGCACGACCTTCATGACCTGTCCGAAAGTCATGCCCATCTCGATGTCGGTCAGCTCGACACGCGGCGTCATGATTTCAGACGCCTCGGTATCGCCGAATTTCAGGATGCCCTCGAGCATCTGCTTGTTGCTGTCGGTGCCGTCCGTTATCTCGAGGGCTATCGAGAGGTCGGATGTCGTGATGTCGTTAGCCTGCTTGGTGACGACGCGGCGCACCAGAGTGCCCGACTTGACCAGCAGCCTCGACAGCGGCGAAAGCATGTTGTAGATGGCGCTTAGCCCCGGATAGGCAAACGACGCCCAGCCCGAGTTGTTGTTGTTGGCGTAGAGCTTGGGTATGATTTCGCCGAAAAGCAGTATCAGGAAGGTCAGCAGCACCGTCTGCAGGACGAAGCTCCACACGGCGCTCATGCCTGAGAAGATTGGGCCGAGGGCGAAGTTACACAGCACTACGAGAGTGACGTTGACAAGGTTGTTGGCTATGAGGATGGTGGCCAGCAGTCGCTGCGGCTCTGAGAGAAGGCGGCGTATGCCGGCGCCGCGCGGTGTCTCGTCGAGCTCCTCGCACTGTGCCGGGGTGAGAGAGAAATATGCCATCTCGCTTCCGCTCACGAAGCCTGACAGGAGCAGGCAGAGCAGAGCTACGCACAAGGCTGCAATCTGTGCGGCGCCGAAGGTCGCGGGCAAAGCCACGCCCAAGGCGTCGGCTAAGATGAAAAGTGGCTCTGTGGCCGGTAAAGGGTCTATATCCAAGGTTATTATGATTAAATTGACAATATCGGAGACCGAAACTGTCATGACAGCTCCGTTCGTCCGGGAGTTGATTCGGTAGTAAATAATTTAGGAAACGACAGCGATGTGTCAGCTGATCATATACCCGTGTCCTGACCGGTTCACGATGTGGTTGCCGAGCTCGCCGAGCTTCTTGCGCAGGCGCGAGATGTTGGTGTCGACAATGCGCTCGTTGGCGCCTGCTGTGTCGTCGCTCCATACGCGGCGGTGAATCTCGATACGCGGCACATAGTTGTCGACGTTCTTGAGCAGCAGTGTCAGAATAGAATATTCGATTTTCGACAGGGTCACGGGCTGGCCGTCAAGCTTGACAGACTGTGTGGTCAGATCCACGGTCAGATTCTGGAAGGTCACGATGTTGCCGCCCTTGGCGGGGCGTGCCGTGTGCCTGCGCAGGACCGACTTGACACGTGCTATAAGCTCGCGCAGTGAGAATGGCTTGACGATATAGTCGTCGGCTCCGGCATCGAGTGCGTCGATGACCATGCGCTCACTCTTGAATGACGAGTAGAGTATTATGCCGACGTGCTCGGTCTGAGGGTCGTCCTTAAGGTCAAATATGAGATCCATGCCGCTGTAGGGCTGCTGCATGGCGTCGACGATGACAAGGCGCGTCTCGCCCAGAGACGAGCGGTCAAGCTGCTCCGCACACTCTATGATGTCGACAGAATAGCCCTCGCTCCTGAGATTAACTCCCAGGAGCTCGGTTATGTTGTTGTCGTCGTCGACAATCAATATGTGACCCATTGACGGGGTTGCGGACATAATGCAGTGAATTTTGTAACGCAAATTAACAAAATAACTACAATATAAAGCAAGTCAGTAACCGTTTTGTATTGCTATTGTTTCCAAAATTTAATTTAACCCGGCTTCCTCTGAAGCAGGGCAGAGGAGAGTGGAGAGCATACTCAGGCAACGCTCTTCTTGAAGTTATCGCGCAGATTATCCACCACATTGATGATATAATCGCCCGTCTTCTCGAGGTCGCCGATGATATCCATATAGTAGATACCGGCCTGATATTCGTAGTGCTTCGAGTTGATATTCTCCACGTTGGTGCCGCGGAGGGCGTTGCGGAAGTTGTTGATTTCGCGTTCCTTGTTGTAGGACTCGATCAGCGACTTGCCGCTTACGTTCTCGATATCCTTGAGCTGGTTGTTCATCAGCTCCATCGCCTGCTTCACATAGACATACATCGAGTCGATGTTGGAGTAAATCTCCTCGTTGAACTCGACACCGCTCTGAATCTTGCGGTTCATAATCTTGCCGATGCCGAGGCAGCTGTCGGCGATGCTCTCGATTTCGCTGATTATATTGAGCATGGCGGCGATGCGCAGCTTACCCTCGTTAGAGAGCCTGCCCTCGGCGCAGCGGTTGAGGTAGTGCGCGATCTCAAGCTCCATGCGGTCCGAAATATCCTCGTACTTCTCGATGCGCGACAGCAGAGTATTGTACTCCTCGCTCTTCTCCTTAGTGTGTATGAGCGTCTGCGCCATGTCGATCATGCGTCCGACACGCTCGGCGTAGACAGCGATTTCCTTCTCAGCCTGAGTGATGTTGAGCTCGGCAGCATTCATAAGACCGCCAGAGATGAACTTGAGAGTGAACTCGGAGTCGTCGCGGTTCTTGCTCGGTACAATCCACTCCACAATCTTCACATACACATTGGTGAGCCATATCATCACAACAACGTTCACGATATTGAATGTCGTGTGGAAAATCGAAAGACCGAACGACACACTCATCTGCATCGTCGCTATCCTCTGAAGCACATCATGACCCGCCGGAAGCGAATTATCGAAGAGATGATTGTACAGGTCGGGGTTGGTAGCCTCGATGTTTGTCACATATTTATATAAGGCAGTAGGGTCGCCCTGGCCTATAGCCTCGGTCAGCCACGTGTTGAAATTGGCAAACGGAACGAAGATGCACAGACACCAGATCGTGCCGAGAAGGTTGAACAGAAGGTGACCCATCGAAGCACGCTTCGCAGCAACATTACCGCTGAGCGACGCCAGAATAGGAGTGATTGTCGTACCGATGTTGCTGCCCAGCACCAGCGCACACGCCAGGTCGAAAGTAATCCAGCCCTTGCTGCACATGATAAGCGTAATAGCGAAAGTCGCCGCCGACGACTGAATCACAATCGTCACAAGCATGCCCACAAGCGTAAAGATAAGTATCGACCGGATGCCCAGAGAAGCATACTCCTTAAGCACCGCAAACATCTCAGGGTTGTTCTGCAGGTCAGGTACATACGCACTGATCATGTCAAGACCCATGAAAAGGAAAGAGAAACCGATAAGGAACTCGCCGATACTCTTCGTCTTGCTCTTGTTCATCAGAAGAAGCACAACAGCAAGGCCGATCAGCGGTAGTACAAAAACCGAAATGTTGACCTTGAAACCGAAAAGAGAGATAATCCACGCAGTAAACGTCGTACCGACATTCGCACCCATGATGACAGCCATCGACTGGCCGAGCGACATAAGACCCGCGTTGACAAAACTTACCACCATCACCGTCGATGCCGACGAACTCTGGATGAGCGCCGTGATAAGGCATCCGGTTATAAGACCCGTGAATCGGTTGCGGGTCATAGCCGACAATATGTTGCGGAGTCGGTCGCCCGCGGCCTTCTGAAGGCCCTCGCTCATTACCTTCATGCCGTAGAGGAAAAGTCCTACGGCACCGAGCAAGCCTAAGAAATCTAAAAAGCTGTAATCCATCTCTGGTATAAATGGGTTAAAATCGAAACGGCGATCGGTGCGGCTTCGTGGTGCAAAGATAGTAACTAAACTCAATATTTCAAAAACGCACCCAAATAAAATACCATTGTACCGTCCGCGCACGCGTATACAACGCGTATACGTGCACACCGCATACAACCACACCTCCCGCCGTAAAACAAAAAACACACCCTTCCGACACACCAAAACGGCAAAGAAAATAGTCTAAACCGCCACGGAAATGTAAACGAACGTTAAAATCGTGTTTTATAACACATTTTTTCGTCAAAAAATTTGGAGGGTTCAGAAAAAGGGCATAACTTTGCACTCGCTTTCGGGAAGCAAGCCCTGAAGCTCACGCCAGAGGGCGGACGAAAAATTAAAATAAGTTAAAAACTGAACAAAGTTTTGCTCATTTCGGTTATTCGCCGTAACTTTGCCGAGCTGAAAGGAACGCACGCTCCGACAAGCACGAGAACATTGATAGTTTGACATCAGATACGAAAGTAGTACAAGAGAGAAACGGAGAGTCAGCAATGACTCAGAAGTTCGGCTCTGTCAATTTCAACCTAATAACTAAGACTTCTACCTGGATGCGGGATTGAACAACACGCTTCGCGGTACAGTGCATCTTGCAAAGACAACTTTTGAAAAAAAAGAAAACAAGATAAACAACAACGAAGAGTTTGATCCTGGCTCAGGAT
>JAICZO010000296.1 GCA_029057255.1 Muribaculaceae bacterium
GCCTCAGGATGCCCCCGTTGCTGTCGTCGGCGCGCACAATCACGTTGCCGAACTCCTCGGCGTCGGCGAGGCGTCCCTTGGATGTCAGCGTGAATTCGAACTGCTGTCCGGTCGACGAGGGCGGCGCTCCTGCCGAGCCTGCCGATACCTCCATGTTCTGACTCTCGATGGCGGCGAGCACGTCGGCGGGTGTGATGCCGCGCACGCGCATCTTCTCGGGGTCGAGCCACACGCGCATGCTGTACTCGCCGGCGCCGAAGGCATCGGCACCGCCTACGCCGTCGATGCGCGACAGTTCGTCGATGATGCTCAGCTGGGCGTAGTTGGTGAGGTAGAGGCCGTCGTAGCGCTCGGGGTCATCGCTCTGCAGCGCCACGAAGAGTATGATGTTGGATGACCGCGACTCGACCGACACCCCCTGCTGCTTGACAGAGGCGGGCAGCACGGGCTCGGCGCGCGATACTCGGTTCTGCACCTTGACCGTCGCCATGTCGAGGTCGGTACCGTTCTCGAAAGTGATTTCGAGCGAGTATGACCCGTCGCTGCCCGAGTTCGAACTCATATACATCATGCCCTCCACGCCGTTGACCTGCTCTTCGATGGGCACGCCGACGGCTTCGGCGACGGTCTGTGCGTCGGCTCCGGGGTAGGCTGCGCTGACGAAGACCGTCGGCGGTGTGATGTCGGGGTACTGTGCCACCGGAAGCGACTTCACGGTGAGCAGTCCGGCCAGAATCATGAGTATGGCCAGGACAGTGGCGAATATAGGGCGCCGTATGAAGAATCTGCTGAACATAGAGCTGGGGTGAGGATTCCGTGGTTGATTGACAGTTATTTGGCAAGAACCGGGTGCACCGGCATGCCGTCGCGCACTTTCAGAAGGGCTTTGGTCACATAGCGGTCGTCGGGACTGACGCCTTTTGTGACGATACGGAGCGAGTCACGCACCTGGTCGCCGAGGCTGACGGGCGTGTATACCACGCGGTCGGAGTCGTTGACGAGGTATATGTACTTGCCGAGCTGGTCGGTGCCTATCGAGGCGTCGCGCACGAGTATGGCGTGCGGGTCTGCTGCCACGGGCAGGTCTACCGACACATACATGCCGCTTCGCAGTTCGTTGTAGGGGTTGGCGATGACGGCGTGTATCTCGACGGTGCCCGTTGTGGTGTTGACCTGCGGGGCGAGGTATGTGAGGTCGGCGGTATACTCGTGGACGGGACGGTCGGAGAAGCTGACGGGTATGGCCTTGTAGTTGACGCCGTTGGTCTTGATGTTCTCGGTGAGCTGTCCCATGGTATTGCTGTCGTCGACCGAGAAGACGGCAATCATGTCGGCGTCCTCGTATATCCTCGAGAGTTTCACGGGGGCGCCAGCACCGGCGACGTATGACCCTACGGAGATGACGTTGTCGCCCACGTGGCCGTCGAACGGCGCCCGTACCGTGCAGTATGACAGCTGTGTGCGTGCTGTCTGCAGCTCGGCCTTCGCGGTCTCGACCGCCGCCCGGTTCTCGGCGACGGTGCTTTTGGCCTGAGCCACTTCCATCTCGCTGACGGCGTCGCCTTTGAGAGCCTCTTTCAAGGCCTCGTAGCGCTTTGTCGAGTATGCGAGATTGGCCTCGGCCTGCGACAGGGCAGCTTCGGCCTGCACCACGGCGTCGCGGTAGTTCTTGTCTTCGATGCGGAAGAGCACCGTGCCTTCTTTGACAAACTGCCCCGAGCTGTATTCCTTGCCGACGAGATAGCCGTCGACGCGCGCCACAAGGTCGACTTCGCGGTTGGCCATCAGATGGCCGGGGTACGAGCTGTGGATGGTCACCGAGTCGACAATCGGCTCTGCAACTTCTATTTCGGGCAGGCTCTCGGCCTGTTCGTGCCTGCCGTGGCCGCACGATGCCGCCATAGCCGCTGTTGTCGCGATGATGATATATAAGTGCGTCTTCATTGCCTTAGGGTATATATTATATATAATGTGTCATTGTATCGGGTACCCGCCGCCGAGAGCCTTGTACAGGTCGACGAGGGCTGTCAGGGCGTTGCCTTGGGCTGCGACGAGGCTGTTCTGGTAGCTGAGATAGTTGAGCTGAGCCTCGACGAGGTTGTAGAAGTCGCTCAGCCCCTGCTTGTACTGGTCGAGCGACAGTCTGACCGACTCGCGGCTGTTCTCGACCACTTTCTCGGTGCTGTCGATATACTTGAGCGTGGCTGTATATCGGGTCATGGCGTTGCGCACCTCCTCGACGGCGGTGATGACGGTCATGTTGTAGGCGTCGACCTGCAGGCGCATGTTCT
The DNA here is from genome assembly GCA_029057255.1 of Muribaculaceae bacterium. GTDB lineage: Bacteria > Bacteroidota > Bacteroidia > Bacteroidales > Muribaculaceae > CAG-873. The sequence continues at coordinate 2,292 of JAICZO010000296.1, forward strand.
CGCGTGCCGACAGCGATGCCGCGCGCCTTGCGAAGCCGTCGAAGAGCGTCCACGACAGGGTAGGGGCGATGCTGTATGTGAAGCTCGCGCCGCTGAAGAGGTCGCCGGCGTTGTGTGCCGCCGTCCCGGCCGATGCCGAGATGCTCAGCGACGGCAGATACTCGCTGCGGGCGATGCCGAGCTGTGCCGCAGCGGCGTCGATATTGCGCTCGGCCTCGATGATGTCGGGCCGGCGGCGCAGCAGGTCGGCGGGTACGCCGGCGGCAGGAGGCAGGGAGTAGCGGGGCAGGGGACGCTCGGCATAGATGTCGGCCGGGAGGCTGTCGCGCCCTGTGCCGAGGAGCACGCCGAGCGAGTTGTAGGAGGCTTCAATCGAGGCCTCGAGCAGCGGTATCGACGCTATGGTGGAGTAGTAGAGCGTGCGTGCCTGCGCTATGTCGAGTTTCGATACCAGCCCGGTGCGGTGGCGTGTCTCGGTGATGTCGACGATGTGGAGCTGGCTCTCGGAGTGCCTGCGCGCCACTTCGAGCTGCGCGCGGTTGACCAGCAGCGTGATATATGTCGTGGCGATTTCGGCTTCGAGGGCGAGCATTGCCGACGCATACTCGGCGGCGCTGACCTTGACGTCGGCCTTGGCGCGCCGCGTCTGTGCGCGTATCTTGCCGAAGACGTCTATCTCCCAGTTCATGGTGGCTCCGGCGCTGAAGTACGACACTGTCGACGGCTGTCCGTCGCGCCCTGCCGTGCGGCCCGAGCTGCGTTCGCGGGTCCATCCGGCGTCGACGCCTATCTGCGGGAAGTATCCGCTTTCGGCCTGTCTGACGGCTGCGCGGGCTATGTCGATGCGTCGTGCCGCCATGCCGACGTCGTAGTTGTTGCGCTCACCGATGGCGATAAGGCTGTCGAGCATAGGGTCGCCGAAGCCGCGCCACCACTCGGCCGCCGGGGCGTCGGTGCCGCGGTAGATGTTGCTGTCGTTCTGCCATGAATCGGCGAGGGGGCGGTCGAGGTATGACGTCGGGCCGTCGGTCTGTCCTGAAGCTATGAGAAATGCCGCTGCGAAAGCTATGGCTGCGCACAGGCGGCACAGTGAGGATTTGTATCTCATAATAAATAGACTTATGCAAATATTAACAAACAAACCCGGCGGTGCGGGAGGCATGCCGGGTCTGTTTTAACTTTTGTTAAGAACTATTCTTGTGCTTCGTCTTCTTTCTCTTTCTTGTCGTCCTTTGCAGCCTTTCCTAACTGGAGGATGAACTGCTTGGGGGCGATGTTCATTTTCTTCTTGAAGCTCTCGCGGAATGACTTGATGTCGCGGAAGCCGCACATCTCGCTCACCTTCTGCACGTTGGTGTTGCCGTCGTTGAACATCGACACGGCCTTGCAGATGCGGTACTCGTTTATGAAGTCGATCAGCGACAGGCCTGTCATGCGCTTGATTTTCTTGTATAGCGACGAGTGGCTCATGGCGAGCTTGCCGGCGAGTATCTCGATACTGAAGTTCTCTTCGGCAAGGCACTCGTCGATGACCTGACGGCAGCGCAGCAGGAACTTCTGTTCCTCGCGGTTGTAGGCTCCCGACGAGTAGGTGGTGGCGATGGAGCCAAGCTCCTCGGGCACTTCGAAGAGGCGCTCGACCTGGCGACGCAGCACCTTGAGCGGTGTCGGTTTGGTGAGATATGCGTCGGCGCCCTCGTCGAAGGCCTTGAGCATGTCTTCTTCGCCTGTCATGGCCGAGAATACCACAACTTTTATCGACCGCAGCTCGGGGTCGTCCTTTATGGCGCGGAGCAGGGTGTGGCCGTCTGACTCGGGCATCATGATGTCGGTTATCACGACGTCGAAATTGTTGGCTTTTATGGCCTCGAGAGCCTCGATGCCGTTTGAAGCGCGCTGCACGCGGTAGTCGTCGGCGAAGGCGCCGGCTATCAGAGCTGTCACCTCGCTGTCGTCGTCGACGAGCAGTATGGCGTGTGTTGCCGTCGGGTTGGCCACGAGGTCGTGCGGGCGTATTGCCGGCTCGACGGGAGCGGGCATGGTCATGGCGGGACGTGTCTCGCTGTCGTCGGGCACGTTGACCACGCCACCGTGCACCTTCGGCAGGAAGACGGTGAAGGTCGAGCCTGCGTTGAAGGCGCTCTCGAGAGTGATGGTGCCGCCGTGCAGCTCTATCAGTTCTTTGACAAACGCGAGGCCTATGCCGTCGCCTTTGCTCTGGCTGCGGCCGCGCTCGGTGCGCACGAAGGGCTCGAAGATGGCCGTATGCAGCTTGTCGACGATGCCGATGCCTGTGTCGCTGACGCTTATCGCCACGGTGTCGTCGAGGTTGCGCACCGACAGGGCGACGGAGCCTGCCTTGGGGGTGTACTTGTAGGCGTTGGAGATGAGGGTGGTGACTATCTGCT
>JAICZO010000297.1 GCA_029057255.1 Muribaculaceae bacterium
GGAACAGCAACAGCAGGAACAGGAGCAGCAGCAACAACAGCAACAGCCGCAGCCCATGACACAGTCTGCACAGCAGATCCTGCAGTCGATGCAGAACAAAGAAAACCAGACGCGCAAGAAGGTACAGCAGCAGGAAGTGCCCGCAGGCCGTCCGCAGACCGACAAACCCTGGTAGAAAACAAGCGACTATGATGTTAAAACGTTTCACTATACTGATCCTCATAGCCCTGAGCGCACTCGCGGCGACAGCCCAGCAGCCGTCGTTCTCGCTTGTGCCTCCGCGCAATGTAGTCCAGGGCCGCAACTTCGCCCTGACATTCAGACTCTCCGACGGCGAGGCCAACCCGCCCGCAGCCCCGGCTCTCGAGGGCTGTACGCTGCTCTACGGCCCTGCCATGACGTCCATGCAGAGCACGCAGATCATCAACGGCCGCATATCGACGTCCAGCTCTATTGACATCTCCTACACCTACCGCGCCGACCGGCCCGGCAAGGTCGAAGTGCCCGAAGTATCGGTGAGCTGCGGCGGCAAGAGCCTGCGCTCGCGGAAAGCATCGTTCAGCATCCTGCCCCCCGACAACAATACGCAGCAGGGTGCCGCTCCCGGCGGACAGCCCGCCGCACCCCGCGCCGACGACCCGTCGACACAGACTCCCGGAAGCGTGTCGGCCGACGACCTCATCGTGCGCGTAAGCTTCTCCAAGAACAGCGTCTACGAGCAGGAACCTGTCGTGGCGACAATAAAAGTCTACACCAAGTACGACATATCGTCGTTCATGTCCACAACGCCGCCCGCCTTCGAGGGTTTCCTGTGCGAGGAGCTGCCGGTCAACTACGAGACCTCGATGGAGCACTACAACGGTCAGAACTACCACACGGCTGTGCTCAAGCGCCTGCTGCTCTACCCTCAGAAGGCAGGCCGACTCAGCGTCAACTCAGGCAAGTATGACATCACCGTCGTGCAGTACGAGACCGTCAACATGGGATTCTTCCGCACACAGCGCCCTGTCGAGCGTGAGATAACGACGTCGACCAACGCCGCCGGCCTCACGGTCAAGGCTCTGCCCGAGCCTCGCCCCGCCGGGTTCAACGGCGCCGTCGGACAGTTCACGGTGTCGACATCGCTCGAGCCCGAGCTTATGCGCACCAACGAGGCTTCGGTATACTCCTACTCCATCAAGGGCCGGGGCAACATCAAGTACCTGTCGGCTCCCGACGTGCAGTTCCCCGCCGGCATCGACGCCTACACCCCGAAGAACGAAATCAACACCACTCTTGTCGGCGGAGGCACAAATATGAGCGGCATCTTCCGCACCGACTTCACAATCGTGCCCCAGGAAGTAGGCAGCTTCAAGATTGAGGGTGTGCCCTTTGTGTACTTCAACCCCGAGTCAGGCGCGTATGAGACTGCCGATGTGCCCGACATGCCCATCAAGGTGCTGCGCGGCAACTCGTCGGCAGCTGCTCCAGTGCAGACCACCATCGACGACGCCATCGACGACATCCTGCACATCAAGCCCATCGAGTCGGAGCGACAGACACACGTGCTCGACTACACCTTCAGCAAAACATTCTACTGGCTCGCATATGTGCTTGTGGTAGTCATCTTCATACTCCTCACAGTCATATACCGCCGTCAGATACGCCTCAAGGCCGATGTCTCGGGCCGCAAGCTCGCCAAAGCAGGACGAGTGGCCGGCAAGCGTCTGCGCGAAGCACGCGGCGCCATGCAGGCTCACGACAACGACCTGTTCTACGCCTCGCTGGCACGTGCCCTGTGGGGATACATCTCCGACAAGCTGTCGATAGCAGCCTCACAGCTCACCCGCGACAACGTGGCCGAGAAGCTCGGCGACTACGGCCTGGGCAAAGAAAGCATCGACAATGTGCTTGAAGTGCTCGACGAGTGCGAGATGGCGCGCTTCACCCCGTCGCACTCCGACGACGAAGTGGCAGGCCTCTATGACCGCGCCGTCGCAGCCATTAAATCAATTGAAGACGTGAAAAAGCATTGATCATGAAGAAGTTTCTCACCCTCGCGATAATCATATGCGCCATAGCCTTCCGTGCTGCCGCTCTCACCGTCGGCCAGCAGGCTGACTCGGCATACAATAAGGAGAACTACCGCGAGGCCATCGCCCTCTACCTTCAGAGCATCAGCGAGGAAGGCAAGAGCTCGACCGCTTACTATAATCTCGGCAACGCATATTTCCGCAACGACAACCTCGGCAAGGCAGTCCTCAGCTACGAGCGTGCGCTCAAGCTCGACCCGGCCAACAAAGACGCCCGGCAGAATCTCGACTTTGTCAAGAGCCGCATCCAGGACCGCCCCGAAGACGACACATCGTTCTTCACCGCCCTCCACCGCGGCACCGTCTCGTCCTTTCACCCCGACACCTGGGCGTGGATAGCCTTTGCCGTCTTCCTCCTCCTCGCCGGCTCGGCCGCGCTGTACATGTTCTCCAACAACGTGCTGCTGCGCAAGACCGGATTCTTCGGCGGCGCCGTCCTGCTCTTCATATTCATATATGTTATTACAGTCGCCGCCGATGCCGCAGCCACGGCACGCTCCCACGAGTCGGCCGTCGTCATCACGCCGTCGACCCAGCTGTCATCGGCTCCTCGCGCCGCCCGGACGTCGTCCGACAAAGTCGTGACCATCCACGAGGGCACCCGCGTCGAGATCATAGATTCGGTGGCTACACCCGACGATCCCGTGTCGCCGAAGTGGTATGAGGTAAAAATCAACAACAGCACCCGAGCATGGCTCCGGGCAAGCGACGTTGAAAGGATTTGACAATCAAATCTTTAACGAATGCAAAGCGAGCAATAAGACAAACATATGTTTTAAAACATAAATTATTTTTGCCGTTTTGTTTGTTTAGTTAGAAAAATGACACTAATTTAGTAACCACAAAAACATAACCGCATATTAACCCTCAAAATATCACCCGATATGACCAAGACAATCACCTTCAACGAGCTCCGTCGTCTCAAAGACAGACTTCCCGACGGATCTATGCACCAGATTGCAGACAGACTCAACACCACTGTTCAAACCGTCCGCAACTACTTCGGTGGCAGCAATTACGACTTCGGCAAGAACTGTGGTGTGCACATTGAACCAGGGCCCGACGGAGGTATCGTCGTTCTTGACGACAGCACCATCTATGAC
>JAICZO010000298.1 GCA_029057255.1 Muribaculaceae bacterium
CTCCCACAGCATGTAGATCGGGATGAACACGGCGAAGAGCGTGAACGGGTCGCCCGTGGGGGTAATCACGGCCGCCAGCACCATCAGCGCCACGATGGCATGGCGGCGGTATAGCGAGAAGAAACGCCTGGTGAGCAGCCCCATGCGTCCCAGCAGCCACGCCAGCAGCGGAAGCTCGAACACCACCCCCATTAGGAAGACGATGGTGACGAACGTGTCGGTATAGCTGTCGAGCGAGATTACGTTGGGCACGAGGTCGCTGAGCTGGTAGTCGGCAAGGAAGCGCACCGCCAGCGGGAAAATAAGGAAGTACCCGCAGGCGACACCGAGGTAGAACATCACGTTGCCGAAGACGAAGGCCGTGCGGGCGTTGCGCCGCTCGTGCTGGTAGAGCGCCGGGCTGACGAAGGTCCACAGCATGTAGATGATAAACGGGAAGCCGAGCATCAGTGCCGTCCAGCATGATGCCGACAGGTGGATAAAGAGCTGTGAGGCAAGCTCGAGGCTGACTATATCGACCTTGAAGGAGGCGTCGGTGGCAAGGTCGGCGCCTATGCCTGCGGCCGACGCCACGCGGTCGAAGAAAGCGTAAGTGGGGAAGGTGCCCGAGCACGGCGCCATGATGACGGCGTCGAAAATCTGAGGCATGAACGCAAAGCACGCCACGACCAGAACGGCCATGACGACAATAATGCGGAACAGCACTCGGCGCAGGTCGTCGAGATGTTCCCAGAAACTCATCTGCTGCTCGGAGGACATCAGGCTGAGAGGGTCGGGGCTATATCGTCAGCTTAGTGACAGCGGTGATTATTCAGAACGGTCCTTGCCGGCGGTAGCATCGTCGGCAGCGGAATTGTTTCCGGCGGGAGTGGAGTCGAAGGGGCGGTTCATCTCGTCGCGAGCTTCCTGCATGCCCTTACGGAAGGAGTGTACGCCTTTGCCGAGACCGCGCATCAGCTCGGGTATCTTCTTGCCTCCGAAGAGCAGAAGCACGACGAGAAAAATAATGAGCCATTCCCAGCCGCGGAAGCCGCCGATAAAGATAGGTATGAACCAGAGTTGTGTCATAGTAGGTGTATTACAATTGGAGATGGTAAGGGGCTGTTGTATTCTTTGAATTGTAAAGTTAGGCATTATTCATCAAAAATGACTAACTTTGCACAGTTTTTTAGGATATTTTATAAACTGACAATATGAAAGCTTATGTATTCCCGGGTCAGGGTGCTCAGTTCGTAGGAATGGGCAAAGACCTGTACGACAACAACGCCGAAGCTCGCGAGCTCTTCGAAAAAGCCAACGAGATTCTCGGCTTCCGCATCACCGACCTCATGTTTGCCGGCACTGACGAAGACCTCCGTCAGACCGCAGTGACACAGCCCGCCATCTTCCTCCACTCTGTGCTTCTTGCCAAGAGCCTCGGCGCCGACTTCAAGCCCGACATGGTGGCAGGCCACTCTCTCGGTGAATTCTCGGCTCTCGTCGCAGCAGGAGCCCTCAGCTTCGAAGACGGCCTCCGCCTCGTAGCTGCCCGTGCCAACGCCATGCAGAAGGCTTGCGAGCTCACAGAGTCGACAATGGCTGCCGTGCTCGCCCTCCCCGACGAAAAGGTTGAGGAAATCTGCGCCGGCATCGACGGCGTCGTTGTATGTGCCAACTACAACTGCCCCGGCCAGCTCGTAATCTCGGGCGAAGTCGCTGCTATCGACGCTGCCTGCGAGGCTCTCAAGGCTGCTGGCGCCAAGCGTGCCCTCAAGCTCAAAGTGGGCGGCGCATTCCACTCGCCCTGCATGGAGCCTGCCCGCGCCGAACTCGCCGAGGCCATCGAGCGCACTGAAGTGCACGCTCCCGTATGCCCCGTATACCAGAACGTGGACGCACTCCCCCACACCGACCCCGCCGAAATCAAGGCAAATCTCGTGGCTCAGCTCACAGCTCCCGTGCGCTGGACACAGACCGTACGCAACATGATCGCCGACGGCGCCACCGAGTTCGTCGAACTCGGCCCGGGCAAGGTCCTCCAGGGCCTCGTCGCCAAGATCGACCCCGCCGCTGCCGTTTCCGGCATGCAGTGATTATCAACACTTGACAGTATTCACGAAGGCCGCGACACACGCTGTGCGTCGCGGCCTTTTGCATTAAGACATTTTAACTCTAAATTGTTTGCCCGCTCAATTATATTACATAATTTTGCAGTGTAAAAAATGACCAAAGTTGAGTATTTGCCTTGCAGCTTCCCTTTCTGCTCTTATTTTCAGGCCATCTCCTTTGCGTCAGCCACGCTTAAGCCGTCACCGTGCTTGAGAGTGTGGACTTTTTTACGTTCAAAACATTTTGGACATCATGGACATTAAATAGTTGTTTTATAGATAATTGTGTATTAGAAGCGGGGCGTCGTGAGACAGCCCCGCTTCTGTATTTTTTTACCTCGGTGTCAGGCCGCGGCATCAGCCGCCGGCAGCCTCTCTGAGACAGCGGCATCCGCTGTCAAGCAGGTCGAGCACAAGCTCGAAGCCCTCGGCTCCCTCATAGTAGGGGTCGGGGATATAGTCGTAGCGCATGGCCTTGTCGACAAAGGCTGCCATAGGCACGATGCGAGCCTCGGCCTCGGGCGACGGCGCGAGCTGTCGGAGGTCGGACTCATTCTGCGAGTCCATAGGCACTATCAGGTCGAAATCGTCGAAGTCAGAGACACTGACCTGGCGGCAGTGGTGCGTCAGCTCGATGCCGCGGCGCCGAGCATGCACACGCATACGCTTGTCGGGCAGCTGACCTATGTGCCAGCGGCCGGTGCCGGCAGAGTCTATGACCCACCGCCCGGCAGTACCGGCCTCTCTGACAAGCTCTGACAGCACGCCTTCGGCGGCAGGCGAGCGGCATATGTTGCCGAGGCACACGAAGAGCACCCTCACCTTGTCGCCGGCGGCAAGTGCCGCGAGCATCTCTCGTTGTCGGTCGGTCAGTCGCATCAGTGGTTGGGCGGGATATTGAAGACCACTTCCTTGAAGGCATACTGCGCTCCGTTGGACAGCGTCAGGGTTCCGTCGAAGTCAACATCGGTTATATGGGCGGTGAAGTCGCCCGAGAAATCATCGGTGAAGGGATGCTCGCCGTCGGTCCACATCAGGCTGTCCATATACTCTGACTTGAGCTTGTAGGGGTCGGGGGCGGCGTAGTATGTGTCGAAGCGCTCGATGATGCTCTCTATCACTTCCTCGACAAAGGGTGTCAGAGGTATGCGGTCGCCTGTTATGCGGGCGATAGATGTGGGATTGGGAGCGTCGGAGACAAACTTTGTCTGGTTCACATTGATGCCCGCACCGATAATGGCACGGTGTATCAGCGCTCCTCGCAGGATATTCTCGATGAGTATGCCGCAGATTTTCTCTTCGCCGACATATATGTCGTTGGGCCACTTGATTTTGGCGCGTCTCTCCGAACCGTGCTCGGCGAGGGTGCGGTCAATGCTTCCCTTTATCGCGAGCGACACCAGCATCGACATGATGAACTGCTCGGCCACGGGGACGTTCTTTCGTATCAGCACGGAGAAGAGCGCGTTGGCGCCCGGCTCCGACTCCCACGAAGTGCCGCGCTGTCCGCGGCCGGCGGTCTGCTCGAGAGCCGTCACTGCCGCACCGTGGGGTGCCGTCAGTCGTGCCGCCATCTCCGAGTTTGTCGAGGGGCACGAAGCAAGATGCTCTATTACAGCTTTCATTCCGATATTTCTATAGTTCTTGAATCATCGTCGTTGACGCGGATGCGCACCGACACCGTGTCGGAGGGAAGGACGGGAGCCACACGCTCGGGCCACTCGAGCAGGCATATTGCGCCCGAGTCGAAGTAGTCCTCGATGCCAAGCTCGAGAGCCTCGTCGAGGTCCTCGATGCGGTAGAAGTCAAAGTGATATATCAGCTCGGCAGTAGTGTCGGAACGATACTCGTTGATGAGAGCGAAAGTGGGCGATGCCGTATCGTCGGTGTCGACGCCTAATGTGCGGCAGAGTTCGTTGATGAAAGTAGTCTTTCCTGCTCCCATGTCACCATAGAAGGCGAAGACCGTGTTGTCGCCCATCAGCGATGCAAATTCACGGGCAGCCGCGGGCAGGGCTTCGAGATTGGGTACTTGTATGGTTTTCATTATATGATAGTTATTTTGGCGTGAGTGTAATCAGCGGCACAAGCATCTCCTCCATCGAGATGCCTCCGTGCTGGAATGTGCCTGTGTAGTACTGCACGTAGTAGTTGTAGTTGTTGGGGTATGCGAAGAAATCGTCGGGCGCGGCAAAGATATAGCTTGTCGACACGTTGGGAGCCGGCAGGCCGCAGCGCACGGGGTTCTTTATGTCGTAGACCTGCTTCTGATTGTAAGCCAGATTCTTGCCGAGCTTGTAGCGCAGGTTGGTGTTGGTGTTCTTGTCGCCGACGACCTTGACGGGGTTGTCGACGCGGATGGTGCCGTGGTCGGTGGTGAGCACGATACGGTAGCCCTTGGCCGCTATGCGCCTGAAAATCTCAAGAGCCGACGAGTGGCGGAACCACGACTCGGTCAGCGAGCGGTAGGCGGCGTTGGTCGAGGCAAGCTCGCGTATCATCTTCGACTCGGTGCGGGCATGCGACAGCATGTCGACGAAGTTGAAGATGATGACATTGAGGTCATTGTTCTCGAGCTTGGCAAACTCTCTGAGCAGACGCTCGCCGGAGGCGTTGTCATTGATTTTGTTATAGGAGAAACGGCACTGGCGGCGGTAGCGGTCGAACTGTGTGGCGATAAGCGGCGACTCGTTGATGTTCTTGCCTTCCTCCGAGTCTTCGTCGACCCACAGCTCGGGAAACATTTTCTCGATCTGCACCGGCATGAGTCCGGAGAAGATGGCATTGCGCGCATACTGCGTGGCTGTCGGCAGGATGGACGTATACAGCTGCTCGTCAAAGCTGAAGCTGTCGGCAAGCAGGGGCTTTATAACGCGCCACTGATCGAGACGGAAGTTGTCGATAAGTATGAAGAAAACCTTCTCGCCGGCATCCAGCAGCGGGAACACCTTCTCGGGGAAGATGCGCGGGCTCATCAGCGGCACGTCCCGGGCGTCGGGAGTGACCCAGTCCTCGTAGTTGCGGCGCACCCACTTGTAGAACTCCTTGTTGGCCTCGCGCTTCTGCATCTCGAGCATCTCCGACATATTCGACGAAGCGTCGGCAAGCTCAAGCTCGCGGAAGACGAGTCTGCCGTACAGCTCGTACCATGCCTCGATACTGTCGGCACTGTTGATCAGCGATCCCAGCTCGTTGAACTCCGAGCGGTAGTCGCTGTCGGCCTTCTCCGACACGAGACGGTCGGAGTGCAGATGCTTCTTGATGGCAATCAGTATCTGGTTGGGGTTCACAGGCTTGATGAGATAGTCGGCAATCTTGCTGCCTACAGCCTGGTCCATGATGTTCTCCTCCTCGCTTTTGGTAATCATAATCACGGGAGTGAGCGGCTGATGCTGCTTTATCAGCGACAGCGTCTCGAGGCCGGTGAGGCCGGGCATGTTCTCGTCGAGTATGATAAGGTCAAAAGGCTCAGCCATAGCCATATCGAAGGCGTCACGGCCATTATTGGCTGTCACGACATCGTAGCCGCGGTTGCGGAGGAAAAGCAGGTGAGGCTTGAGGAGGTCGATCTCATCGTCGGCCCACAATATGCGCTGCTGTGTTGTCATGATGCAAATTTACACCAAAAGACTGAAACATGCAACAATCAGCGTCGGTTGCGCGGGTGATGCAGCAATATTTCCTCGCGCAGACGCGTGTTGTCGAGATGCAGGTATATCTCGGTCGTGGCGATGGACTCGTGGCCGAGCATCTGCTGGATGGCCCGCAGGTTGGCGCCACCCTCAAGCAGGTGGGTGGCAAACGAATGCCGCAGCGTGTGCGGCGATATGGTCTTGGCGATGCCGGCTGCCTCGGCGTGGTCGCGCACGATATAGAACACCATCACGCGGGTAAGCCTTGCGCCGCGACGGTTGAGAAAGAGATAGTCCTCCTCGCCGGGCTTGATGATATCGCCCCGCAGCTCGCGCTCGTCGAGATAGAGGCGTGTCTGCTCGGCGGCGGCCTCGCTCATAGGCACGAGGCGCTCTTTCGAGCCTTTGCCGGTGACCGACAGGTAGCCTTCGTCGAAGTTGACCCGTCGGCGCTCGAGCGAACACAACTCGCTCACTCGCAGCCCCGAGCCATAGAGCATCTCGAGGATGGCTCTGTTGCGCCGCCCCTGCGGGTGTGTGAGGTCGACAGCCTCGAGCATGCGCAGCACTTCGTCGACCGTGAGCACCTCGGGCAGGTGGCGCCCCACCTTCGGCCCCTCGACAAGCTCGGCGGGATTGTCGGCCCGCAGCCCCTCGACCTGCAGATAGCGGAAGAGCGACTTCACGCCTGACACTATGCGCGCCTGCGTACGTGCCGCCACGCCCAGGTCGTGCAGGTCGCACACAAAGGCATGCAGCATGTCGGCCGACACAGCGGTGACATCCTCGCCGACATCGGCGAGCCAGGCCGCCAGACGGTCGGCGTCGGCAAGATAGCCCGTGCGGGTGTTCTCGCTCATGCCCCGCTCAAGCAGCAGGAAAGCCTCGTAGTGTTTTCGCAGCCCGTCGTAGGTCATAGCGTGCCCTGCTCTACGCACCGCGCTATGCGGTCCATCACAGCGTCGTTCTTATCTTTCTTCGGATTGTACTCGCTCTTTAGACTCACCCCGAAGAGCTTGCCGAAGCCCTGCCAGAAAGTGGCTCTGAACGTGCCGAGGAAGGCTTTGACTATATCATAGCTCGTCTGGTGCGTCTCGCGCTGAATAAGCTTGACGAGCACCCTCGCCTGCCGCCTCGAGAAGCGCTTGAGCACAGGCTTATACTGCTCGAAGAGCGCCTTCTCCATCTCCTTGAGATATGCCTCGCGCTCTTTCTGCGTCGGGAAAGTCTCTATATATTCATATGTCTCGACAAGAGTCTCGGCTATGAGCTTGGCATACGGGAGGGTGAGCTTGACATCGCGCACTGTGCGCCAGTAGAACTCCTCCTCCTTCTTGTTCTTGAACTTCATCGGCGGGTACACCGTCAGGTCGCGCATGAAGATGACGAGCACCGTGTCGCCTTCCTCGTCGACCCGCCACGAGTAGCCGCGATAGGGGTTGCGCTTCACCGAAGGGACATCCTCGGCCTCGGCGCGCATTTTCTCGAGACCGGACTTCCGGTCCTGCGCCGACACGAGCAACGGCAACATCAATAGTATGAGGAGAATGTGTTTCAAAAGAGAGAAAGGATTGTATTATACCAAAAAGAGCATCGGCAAAACTGCGATGCTCTCTTGTGACTCCTACAGGATTCAAACCTGTAACCTTCTGATCCGTAGTCAGATGCTCTATTCAGTTGAGCTAAGGAGCC
>JAICZO010000299.1 GCA_029057255.1 Muribaculaceae bacterium
AGCTTGGCCACGAGGGTGGGGAATGCGGCGTCACTGTTGGGGAGGCCGGCCTCGGTAAGGGGGAGGAACGAACCCTGAGTCTGATGAAGCGCGAAGGCAATCATGCCGGGGATAAGGAAGAGGAAGACGGGGAGCAGCTTGAGATATGCGCCGAAGATAGTACCGCGGCGTGCTTCTTTCTCGTTCTTGCCCGAGAGGACGCGCTGCACGATGAACTGGTCGGTACACCAGTACCAGAAACCGATTACAGCCGAGCCGATGAGGGCGCCGAGCCAGGGGTACTGCTTGTCGCTGTTGCTGCGGATGAGGTTGGTCATCGTGTCGCCGTACTCGTTCACTTCAACCGACGAGCAGATTTCCATCATCTTGTCCCAGCCGCCGAGCTCCTTGAGACCGAGCACAAGGATGATGAGCGAGCCGAGCAGAAGGATGGGAGTCTGAAGCACCGATGTGTAGAGCACCGATTTCATGCCGCCGAAGATTGTATAGAGAGCTGTAATGAGCACAAGGCCGATAGCGGCAATCCAGAAGAAGTCGATGCCCCAGAGGGTGTCGATGCCGAATACCTGCTGGAAGACAAGACCGCCGGCGTATACTGTCACGGCAACCTTGGTGAGCACGTAGCTGATGAGCGAGATTGTGGCCAGGATGGTGCGGGACTGAGGATTGAAACGTTTCTCGAGGAACTCAGGCATGGTATATACCATCGAGCGTGTGTAGAAGGGAACGAAGACCCAGCCGAGAATAAGAATCATCCAGCCCTGAATCTCCCAGTGTGCCATAGCCATGCCCGAGGCCGCGCCCGAGCCGGCAAGTCCGATAAGGTGCTCCGAACCGATGTTCGAGGCGAAGATAGAGGCGCCGATAGCAATCCAGGTGGCATCTTTGCCTCCGAGGAAGTAGTCGGCCGCATTGTTCTGCTTCTGTCGCATTACCCATACGATGATACCGATGAGCGCTGCGGCGAATAGACCGATAACGATCCAGTCAAGTAAAGCCATTTTAGTTAATGATTGGTATTAGGTTTTAGGAATAGTGTTTATTCTGCGTCAGTGGAGAAAGCGAAGATGGTGTTGCTGCGGTATGTGTCGCCGGGACGGAGCACGACAGAGGGCCACTCGGGTTTGTTGGGGCTGTCGGGATAGTGCTGTGTCTCGAGGCAGAGGCCTGTGCGCTGTGTGTATACCTTGCCGCGCTTGCCTGTCACGGAGCCGTCGAGGAAGTTGCCCGAGTAGAACTGTACGCCGGGCTCGTCGGTGTAGACTGTGAGTACGATGCCGGTAACGGGCGATGCGAGCACTGCCGCGGGGAGAGTGATGTCGCCGTTTGTGTCGAGCACCCAGTTGTGGTCGAAGCCTTTGCCGTTGCGGATCTGCTCGTCATCGGCGTCGATGTCCTGCCCTACCGCCTTTGTGGTGCGGAAGTCCATGGGAGTGCCTTCGACGGGACGTATCTCGCCGGTGGTCATGAATGTCGAGTCGACGGGGGTGAATGCCGACGCGTTGATAGAGAGCGAGTCGCCGAGCACTGTTGTGGCGGGGTCGCCGGAGAGACAGAAATAAGCATGGTTGGTCATGTTTATCA
>JAICZO010000003.1 GCA_029057255.1 Muribaculaceae bacterium
ATGTCTCGACACCGACTACACCACATCGGTAACCGTCACCGTCGAACCGGGCTGGTACATCTGGGACGCTTCCAACCAGTGGAGCTGGTGGGAGACCGCCAACCAGGACGCCCCCGACACCCGCGGCGACAAGACATGGCGCGTCGAGTTCAAGGACCCCAACGGAGGCAAGTGGGGCCGCAACATCCGCGTTGCCGGCATCAGCCATAACAACCCCATGCTCATGCGCCTCAAGAACTACCCCGTGCTCGCAGTGCGCATGTCGAAGCTCAACGGCGGTGTGTCGAAGCTCGACGACGCCGTGGCAAACGGCTTCGACGCCAAGCGCGCCAAAGAGCTCAACCCCGGCAACGGCATCGACCTCGGCGACGGCACACAGCTGCTGATCTACAATCTCGGCGCCAACTATGAGAACGTCGACCTGGTAGGCTTCCGCGTGTTCCAGTTCAAGATTACCGACATCCCCAACGGCAACGTCGACACCGACCACGCCTACTACGACATCTACTGGATCCGCACCTTCAAGAGCGAGGACGAGGCAAAGGCTTTTGCCAACGCTCAGGTTGCGGCAGGTGAATAAAAACAATCTCTTCCGACTTAAATGACTATGAAAAAGATATTTTCTATCGCATTGTCGGCCATCACTCTTCTCGCAGCAGGTGCCTGCTGCGAGATTGAGGACGGCACAACCGACATCAAGGAGTGGCCCATGCCGCAGAAGACCTACAGCCCCAAGGTCTACACCATCAACCACCCCGCTATGCTCCACTCCGCAAGTGACATCGACTACGTCAAGGCACACCTCGGCCAGAAGCCCTGGAGCGAGGCTTATCAGAAGCTCCTCACGAGCGGTTTCAGCAACAACAACTACACCGCAAGCCCCGTGCCAATCCTGGCTCGTCTCGACGCCGGCAACTGGGGTGACGGCGGCGGCCGCTGGGACGACGCAGGCATCCGCGACCTCTACTACCCCGGCATCCACAACAACTACACCAACTTCTTCCGCGACTGCGCCGCCGCATACCAGCTGTCGCTCAAGTGGGTCCTCTCGGGCGACGCCGACGCTGCCGCCACAGCCGTCAAGATTCTTGAGGACTGGGCAGCCGTCAACAAGGGTATCCTCGTCGGCCGCGGTCCCCGCTTCAAGGATGAAGTCGTCGACCCCAACGAGTACCTGATCATGTTCCAGGTTCATCAGGCCGCCAATGCCGCCGAGCTGCTCCGCAACTACAACGGCTGGGACAAGACAGAGTCGTTCGGCAAGGTCGTGAACTGGCTCACCGAGTACTTCGCGCCCTTCTGCTCGAAGTTCATCGCCACCAACGTGACCAACCACTCGTGGATGAACTGGGACCTCGCGTCGATGACCGCCCTTCTGTCGATGGGTATCCTCGCCGACGACCAGGAACTCATCAACGAAGCCATCCTGCACTTCAAGCAGGGCGAAGGCCCCGGCTGCATCATGCGCAAAGGCGTCATAGCTGTCTACGACGACCCCTCGGGCACAGGCGAGAAGCTCGCTCAGGGCAACGAGTCGGGCCGTGACCAGGGCCACAACATGCTCTGCGCCGCCCTCGTCGGCACCTTCTGCCAGATGGCCTACAACATCGGCGAGGACCTCTTCTCCTTCGAGGACGGCCGCGCCATCGCCTTCGCCCAGTACATCGCCAAGTACAACCTGGTGAAGCCTGAGTTCGGCACATCGTACGACAAGGGTCTCCTCTCCGACGGCTCCTTCCGATACCCCGAGAGCTCGCTCCCCTTCACCACCTACACCTACAAGTGAAACGAGGTGAGCCACATCTCCGGCGCCGGCAGAGGT
>JAICZO010000030.1 GCA_029057255.1 Muribaculaceae bacterium
GTACATATCGGGCGCTCTCGAGGACGCCTGTGCTGCCGAGGTCGATGGGGCATTCTTTGTTGACCTGTTCGACGTTGAGGCGGAGTCGGGTCTTCTCTGCCGATCCGCAGGATACTGTAGCAACGGCCATTGCAGCGACCGAGATTCCAAGTGCTATGTTTTTGAGTTTCATATGAGTTAAGTATTGATTAGTTTGAGTATGTCAGATATGATGCCGAGCACATTTTACGGCCGAGCTCGGCGATGTCGGCCTCGCTGACGGCGAGAATGTCGGCCCGCATACCGTCGGCCGACGATGTCTCGCCACGGAACAGCACCGAGCGGGCTGCCGCCATGATGCGGTTCTCGCGGTTCTCCGATGCGATGGCGAACTGTCCGAGATACTGCTTCTTGGCTTTGGCGAGACGGCTCGGCGTGATGGCGCCGTCGGCCACACGGGCAAAAGTGTCGGCGCAGAGACGGCGGCAGCGCGCGCTGTCGTAGGAGTCGCAGCCGAAATATACCGTTATCAGACCGCATGACGAGAACATCGCCGTCGAGGCCTCTACCGAGTAGACGAGTCCGCGGCGCTCGCGCAGCTCTATGTTGAGCAGCGAGTTCATGCCGGGGCCGCCGATGATGTTGGCAAACAGCGACACGGCATGGCGCGAGGGAGAGTAGAGTCCCTCGGTCATCGCGCCGACGACGGTATGTGTCTGATGGCCGTCGAGCCTTATCTCCTTGTCGAAAAAGACAGGAGAGGGGGCGGCGGCCACACAGGTATGGCTGCTGCCTTCGGGCAGTGCTTCGAAGCAACGGTTTACGAGCCGGGATATGCGCGCGGGCGATTCCGGGCCGGAGTAGAATACGACCACGTTCGACCGCGTGTAGTTGCGGCTGAGGAACCCGCGGCACTCCTCGCTGCCGAGCCTTTCGACAGAGTCGGGTGTGCCGAGGATGTTGTGCGCGAGCGGACTGCCGGCAAGGGCATATTCCTCGAATTCATCGAAGATAGCCTCCGAGGGCGTGTCGCGGTAGCTGTTTATCTCGTCGATGACGACCTGCCGCTCTTTCTCGAGCTCCTTGTCGGGGAACTGTGAGTTGATGGCAAGGTCGGCTATCAGCTCGGCGGCACGCGCCGCATTGCCCGAGGGGAAGATGCTGTAGAGCACCGTCTCCTCTTTGGTGGTGAAAGCGTTCAGCTCTCCGCCGACAGCCTCCATGCGGTTTATGATGTGCCATGACGAACGCTTCTTCGTCCCTTTGAAGATTGTATGCTCCACGAAGTGTGCCAGCCCGGCCTCGGCAGGACGCTCGTCGGCGCTGCCTGCGCGGACGGCCACGCCGAGTATGCCGGCACCGGCCAGCGGGTGGTGTATATGCACCAGCCTCAGGCCGCCGTCGAGCACTATGACCGAAGGAGCCGGCAGAGTCACCTGTCCTCTCCTTTCTCTATCCATTTGCCGTCGGCCTTGATAAGGTCGGTGAGGGCATCGAGAGCCTCGCCCTGCGGTATGTTCTTTATTACGCATTCGGTGCCGCGGTATATGCTGACGTTGCCTGCTGCAGCGCCTACATAACCGTAGTCGGCGCCTGCCATCTCGCCGGGACCGTTGACGATACAGCCCATGACGGCGATTTTAAGATGCTTCAGGTGCAGGCATGCGCTCTTGACCTTCTCGAGAGCTTCGGGAAGGCCGAAGAGAGTGCGTCCGCAGCCCGGACAAGCGACAATCTCCGCCTGATAGCGGGCAAGGCCTGCCGCCTGCACGATGTTTCGGGCAAGCGTGGTGCGCTCTGCGTCGGTGAGGGCCGGGGCGTCGATGGCGATGGCGTCGCGGTATCCGGCCAGCAGGAGCGAGCCGAAGTCTACCGCGGCCTTGACTGTCAGCAGGTCGCGGTCGGTGATGCCGGGGTATGATATGAGAGCCACGACGGGCTTGTCGTCGGTGAGGCTGTCGATGTGGCGGCGTATGTCGCTGACGGCCGACGGGCCTGTGGCTTCGACTATATGCAGGTCGCCTGCGCGGCGCACGTCTTCGAGCGATATGCCGTCGCCTATTATGACAGTGTCGGCAAGGCCGCCGATGCCTGTTGCCGACTGCGTGCTCGGCCGACGTCCTTTGCTGCGGCTGCGGTCGGGGCCGTCGCCTGCGGCAAGCGCTTCCATGCAGTGGTCGACAATCATGCGTGCCACGGGCACTTCGTTCTCAGGCGGCTCACTGAGCGACACACGGATAGTGTCGCCTATGCCGTCGAGCAGCAGCGAGCCTATGCCGACGGCCGACTTTATGCGGCCTTCGAGGGCGTTTCCGGCTTCGGTGACTCCGAGGTGCAGCGGGAATGCCATGTCCTCGGCCTCCATGCGCTCGGCAAGCAGGCGCACAGTGTCGGTCATGACGGGCACGTCCGAGGCTTTGATAGATACGACAACGTCACTGAAACCGCAGTCGCGACAGATGCGCAGGTACTCGAGAGCGGACTCTACCATACCCTCGGCGCCGTCGCCGAAGCGGCTCATTATGCGGTCGCTGAGAGAGCCGTGGTTGACACCTATTCTTATGGCCGTACCGTTTTCACGGCACAGGTCGAGGAAGGGGATGAACTTCTCGCGTATGCGTTCGAGCTCGGCGGCATACTCCTGGTCGGTGAACTCCATCTTGCGGAAGGTGCGGCCCGGGTCGAAGAAGTTGCCGGGGTTGATGCGTACCTTCTCGACGTGGCGTGCGGCCTCGAATGCCGCCGCGGGGTTGAAGTGTATGTCGGCAACCAGAGGCACTTTGACGCCGCGGGCGCGCAGTCCGGCTCTGATATTGCCTAAATTCGCCGCATGTGCCACACCCTGTGCAGTAAGACGCACCATGCCGGCTCCCGAGGCAGCTATTACAGCGGCCTGGTCGACCGATGCTTCAGTGTCGAGAGTCGATGTCGTCGTCATCGACTGGATGAGTACAGGCTCGGGGGCACCGATGACAATGTCGGCCACGTGGGCCTGACATACACTGCGGCGCCGGTTTTCGTTTGTCATCATTCCTTATATTTATAGTCGGTGATAGCCGCGAGGTCGGCATCGGCCTTCTTCACTTTTTCGGCGAGCGAGCGGCAGTAGCTGTCGTATCGTGCGGCGAGCGCTTTGTCGGACAGCGACATGATGCGCACGGCAAGGACAGCGGCGTTGAGGGCGGCGTTGATGCCGACGGTGGCTGTCGGTATGCCGGGAGGCATCTGTATGATAGAGAGCATTGCGTCCATGCCGTCGAGGGTCGATGCGATGGGCACGCCGATGACGGGCAGGGGAGTGAGTGCCGATATGACACCGGGGAGTGCCGCAGCCATTCCTGCGGCGGCGATTATGACTTCGATGCCGCGGCTCTGCGCGTTGGTGGCGAACTGCTCTACGGCCGCGGGTGTGCGGTGTGCGCTCAGGGCGTGCATCTCGAAGGGTACTTCCATCTGCTCGAGGAAGTCGGCCGCCTTGCGCATGACGGGCAGGTCGGAAGTGCTGCCCATTATAATGCTGACTTTTGCCATAATGTATTGTATGATTGGTCTATATGTGTTGATGTTATAATACGGGGCATAGCAGGGCTATCAAGCCGTACTCTACGGCGAAAGCGAGGGTGGCGCCGGCGAATACCTGCATCAGTGTGTGGTGCTCGAGATACAGGCGTGACCATGCCATGATGCCGACCAGCGCAAAGCCCGCGCTGACCCATGCCAGAGGGCTGAACTCGATGTAGCCGTTGAGCGCCAGCCAGAAGATGATGGCTGCGAGACCGCCTGTGCCGCCTGTATGCGCGCTGATTTTCCATTTCCTGTTAATCAGCATCGAGAGGGTCGACACTACCGCGGCACCGACGAAGAACACCACTAACCATGACGGTGCCTTGAGTGCGTTGATATACACCGCAGCGCCGATATAGCACAGTATCGACACCAGATAGGGCACTGTGCGCTGGCGCGGGTCGGAGATGCTGGTGTCGCTGACCTTGCCCGCGCGGATGAGCAGCGCTATGGCGGTGACGGGAATTATGGCGGTGATGAAAGTCACGCCGAGGGTCGCCCACAGGCGTACTCCGAGCGGGAGGTAGTGCAGACGTGTAAGCCACATGGCGACCGCCATGCCGTAGGTCGGAGCCAGCAGAGGCGAGAAAAGGTCGCTGATGATATGTGCTGTCAGCCGGCCCGGTGTCTTATGTTTCTTTTCTGTCATATTTATGATATAACAAACGGACAGTTACAATTGCTTTCGGAGCCTTGCCACGGGGAAGCCGAGCTTCTCGCGGTATTTGGCCACGGTTCGCCGGGCTATGTCGTAGCCGGCGTCATGCAGAGCGTCACATAGTTCGCGGTCGGAGAGCGGAGAGTGCTTGTCCTCGCCGTTGATCACCGTGGCGAGAGTCTCGAGAATCTCATGCGACGATACGTCGGTATCGGCGTCGGGCCGCTCGTTGAAGAAGAGCTTGAGCGGGAAGATTCCGTGCGCCGTCATCACATACTTGCCCGCCGTGGCACGTGATATCAGCGGGAGGTCCAGCCC
>JAICZO010000300.1 GCA_029057255.1 Muribaculaceae bacterium
CCCATGTCATGTACAGCCCCCACCGCACTTTGTCGGGATTTGCAATATGAGCCTTGACGGAGTCGACGAGCTGTGTTAGGTATGGCAGGTAGTTGTCCGTGAAGCCGCTTGCACCGCTGTGGTTGGTCTGTATAATGACCCAGTCCCAGTGTTCATCGCAGACAGCCTGCTTCAATGTTGTGTGCGGTCGTCGCTCAGCGGCGCCTGCGGGGCCGACTTTGCGGTAGTTGTAGGCGGCGCTGTCGGCGACCATCCATTCGAAGTGCTGTTTCATCGAAGTGCCGCCTTTGTACGGGTATCCGACCGTTATGTCGACGCTATCGGCAAGGGCCAGAGGCACAAGGTCATCCTGCACGGCGTCGACAGTGAAGCTGTTGCCGATGGCAAGTATCTTTAGCTGACGTCTTGCCGCCGAAGCCGAGGCCGACAGCAGGCATATTGCGACAGCGGCCGCAGTCAGTGTAGTGAGTCTGAAGTTCATATTGTGCTGAATTCAATTGTCAAGGTTTCTGAAATCTTGCGATGAGGGATATTGATGCGTATGCGCTTGTCGGCACCGTATTCGGCCTTTGCCTTGCGTCCGTTGACTCTGATGTCGGATATATGACCGAATCCGGCGAGTTCTATAGTGTATGCGCGGCGAGCTGGGCGCCCTTTGTATGTCCCTGCGGAGGCGCCGACAGTCAGGGTGACCTTGCCGTTATTCCGAGAGTAGGTCATAGGAGTTTTGGCGAATTCTCCGTCGAGGTACCTGCGGCTGACTCCGTCGTCTTCATACAGAAAGTCCGTATTGCTGCCGTCTCCGCCGGGATAGACGCGGAGCACAAGCTTGTCGGGCTGATTGCTGCCGGGGCGGTCGGTGTACGGCTGCATAGGCAGAATGTGCCCTCCGCGGACAAAGAGCGGGAATGTGGCCAGTCCTTTGGAGACGGTTCCGACAATCCCCGGGTCGTGCCTCTCGTCGGTGAAGAAGTCATACCATCCCTCTCCTGCTTCGGTGGGAGGGAACCACACTTCCTTTGAGGCTGTGAAGTCATCTCCCGTGCCGGGGGTTGTAATCGGCGCGGCAAGCAATATGTCGCCGAGCATGTACTGGCCGTATCGGCCGAATGCCATCGAGTCGGTAGGCCAGTCGACTGCCATGCAGCGTGTGAAAGGCAGCATTGTCTCGTGAGTGCGGCGTACGGCACTGTAGATATATGGCATCAGCTCGGCACGCAGGCGGTAGGAGTTGCGCATACTCTCTGTTGCCTTCTCGCCCCATATCCAGGGGCGTCGGTCGGCCTTGGGACCGCGGTGCGCATGGGTGCGCAGAGCTGCCGAGACCGCTCCGAACTGGCTCCAGCGTGCGAGCAGCTCAGGTTGAGTCTCGCCTGCAAAACCTCCGATGTCATGAGCCCAGTAGTAGCATCCGGCATTGCCTGACGTCTGTGTCAGCTTGACTTCGAACGTCAGCACGTCCCAGTTGCTGCGTGCATCACCAGAGAAGTTCATGGGATAGCGGTGGTCGCCCCATCCGCCCCATCGGCTGTAACCGGCTCCTCGGAGTCCGTCGCGCTCGGTGTCGGCATAATACAGTCGGTTGAGCCAGGGTATATGTTTCATATGCGAGCCTCTGACATATGGGTATAGATAGTCCTGTTGCCAGTCAAGCCACCAGAAGTCAATGCCTATGTCATGGTTCTCGCGTCGGCTCACGTCTATGTAGTTCTCCATGTATTTTCTGTCGCCGGCATCAAACAGTATGGTCTTGCCTGACGCCGGATCCTCTCCCATGACCTGCATGAAATCGGAGTAGCAGTCTTCATGCGGTCTTATGCCGTCGTGCGGGTGTTCGTTGACGCACACGTATATATTGTCGGCGTGCAGTGCGGCTATGGTTGCCGCCGGGTCGGGTATCAGGTTGCGGTTCCAGGTGTGGCCTGTCCAGCCGAGAGCTGTGTTGTTGTGACCGACACCTACTTCAGCGTCGGTGATTGTGTGCCAGTCCATATCCATAGACAGCACATCGAGGGGGAAGCCGTTGGCTCGGTAACCTTCGATTAGTTCCGTGATGTAACTGTCGTCGTAGGGATACCACCTTGAGTACCATATGCCGTGCATGTACTTACGTGTCATAGGCACGTGGCCTGATATGACACCGAGATCTGCGAACGGCGCGTGGAAGTCGTCGCCGTAGATGAAGCAGTACTGATCCTGTACATGAGTGTCCTTGCGGCGGGCAAACCAACCGTCTGGGGTAATGATTTCCGTGCCGGTGTCGATGATGTGGTGCCAGCCGTCGGCGCTGAGCAGGCCGTCGTCGAGAGGCACTTCGCCGGCGACACCGTCGAGTGTCGCTATACTGCCGCCAAGATTGAGCTTCTTTGTCTTGGAGTGAAGATTGCGTGCGGTGGCCTTGGCAGGCTTGCCCATACGGCTGAAGTGAAACTCTGTGTTGCCCTGGCCGAACGGAAGATTGTCGTTGTTGAACTTCATGCGCACCTTGCCGGTGTTTATCTCTACACGTCGGCCTCCGTCAAGCCCGGTCACGGTGAAGCCTGTGTGCATCAAGGAGTCGCGGTTGACCGCAAACATTGTCGGGGCGTCGAGGAAGTCGCCGCCGACGGCATACTCGAGCCTTATGAGCGTCGGGGTTATAAGAGTGATACGCTTGTTGCCGCATACGACGGGATTGCCGGTGCCTATGGCGGGCGGTGGCGCCGGTTCTGCGGCGACTGCAGTAATTGCAGCCGCCGCAAGAATGACTTGCAGTATTATGTTCCGTGCCATTACCATCCCGGGTTCTGTTTAAGAAGTCCGCCGGTGAGCTGGATATCGTCGGTCGGCAGAGGGAAGAGATAGTCACGCTCCTCGTTGAAGGCATGGGTGACACCATATACCCCCAGCACATATCCGCACGAATTGTCTCCGTCAGTGAGGTATATGTCCGAGCCTATTTTCTTCGGGGTCACGCCGCTGACGCGTATGGGCCGGTCCTTGTAGATGGCGAAGTCTTTCTTTCCGTCGCCGTCGAGGTCGTACGCGCCTGCGCCCTTGAAGTATGCGCCTGTGAATTCGCGTGTCATGCGCGCGCCTTCGCGCCAGCGCATCAGGTCGTGCCAGCGGAATCCCTCTTTGACGAGTTCAATCGAGCGCTCGCGTCTTATCTCGAGGATGACGCCTTTGTTATCGCCTGAAACATTGATGTAGCCGTACTCCGGCGAGCACATGAACGGGTCAGGATTTGCGTTTGCCATGGCCATGTCTATGCCGGGCATGCCGACACGATTGCGTATCAGACCGATACTGTTGTCGAGGTCATCCTGCGAGAGGGTGCCGAGCTCGGCTTTTGCCTCGGCATAGTTCAGCAGTACTTCCGCATAGCGTATTATGGGCATGTCCTGAGTTGCCGATTTCTGGTTGGCCGGTCCCTGCACATGTTTCACAAAGGGGTAGCAGGTCTCGGAGTATACAATTTTGTAGTCGAATTTCTCTCCGGTATACCATGTCTTGAAGCCAGGACCGGCTATGGTCTGTGTCAGACGCGGGTCGCGGTTCTTGAATTCCTCGGGTATCTCCATTGTCTCCCATCCTTTTATATCGGAGCAGCGGGAGCCGTCCTTCATCAGATAGCTTGCCACAAGAGCCTTGGTGGCGCCTGCCTTGTTGCCGCCGCCCGAGAA
>JAICZO010000301.1:0-1132 GCA_029057255.1 Muribaculaceae bacterium
CATCGGTTGTAGAGCGCACAGCCATCAGCTACGACCCCCAGCACAACATCGTCTTCACCGACGAGAACGGCAAGGAGCAGACTCTCGACCCCAAGACACCCGTATCGATGAACCTCTGGGGCTTCACTCCCGACTACTTCGAATACAGCGACCGCGAGTTCCGCAAGTTCCTCGAGCGCGACATCAACACACCCAAGGCTGAGTTCTTCATCCCCCTGTGCATCGACGCACTCATCAACAACAACGAGGCTACCGTGAAGGTGCTCGACACAGACTCCCGCTGGTTCGGCGTGACATACAGCGCTGACCGTCCTGCCGTAGTCGAGAAATTCGCTCAGCTCCACGCTGACGGCGAATACCCCTCGCCCCTCTTCAAGAAATAAGCTGCGGTCACTGACCACAACATAAACTCTACAGCAACTGCCGTGACGCCCCGCGCATCACGGCAGTTCTTTTTACCCCGGCCACCGTAGCGGAGCGAAGGTGCCCGGGCTTGCAGGGGGGGGGGATACACTCGCGGGATGGTCGGGGCAGCCTAATGGAAACCTCTATGCTCAGCCAAGGCGAATAATCGGCGGCCTACGGGCGCCTGTCGTTGAGGCACACCTTTCCGGGCACACCTTCGCTCCGCTACGGTGTACCCGGTTACGAATAATCGGCGTCCTGGCGGACGCCCCTCGCCGCGGCGGTACGCGTGAAGCGGATATGGCGTGGACGTCGTCCTACGGTCGTCACGTTATATGGCACATCGCCGCATCCCCCCGAGAGGCGCGGACGGTCGTGGCGGTCGTCCGAAGGACGACGATTACTCGTAGCCCCGGCCACCGGAGCGGAGCGAAGGTGTCCGGGGTTGCCGGAGGTGCATACACGAAGGCGTCCGAAGGCCGCCGATTACTCGTAGCCCCGGCCGCCGGAGCGGAGCGAAGGTGTCCGGGGTTGCAGGGGGTGCATACACGAAGGCGTCCGCAGGCCGCCGATTACTCGTAGCCCCGGCCGCCGAAGCGGAGCGAAGGTGTCCGGGGTTGCAGAGGAGGTGCATACACGAAGGCGTCCGCAGGCCGCCGATTACTCGTAGCCCCGGCCGCCGGAGCGGAGCGAAGGTGTCCGGGGTTGCAGGGGGTGCATACACGAA
>JAICZO010000301.1:1232-1326 GCA_029057255.1 Muribaculaceae bacterium
GGCGTCCGAAGGCCGCCGATTACTCGTAGCCCCGGCCGCCGGAGCGGAGCGAAGGTGTCCGGGGTTGCAGGGGGTGCATACACGAAGGCGTCCG
>JAICZO010000302.1 GCA_029057255.1 Muribaculaceae bacterium
CGCTATTGTCAATAGCCTTCCTGCTCTCGGGGTGCAGCGTCAGCTCCGAATCACTGTCCTCGCCTGACGGCGATCTCGAAGTATCGTTTGCCCTCACCTCGCAGGGCGAGCCTTCCTACTCGGCGACATACCAGAACAAGCCTATCGTATCGTCGTCGCTGCTGGGCTTTGAAATGAAAGACGGCCTGAACCTCACCGACGGATTTCAGATCGACAGCATCTCACGCTCGGCGATAACCGAGACCTGGGTGCCGGTATGGGGCGAGAACGACACAATCGTCAGCGATTGCCGCCGTATGACAGTATACATGAGCCGTGGCGATGTGAAGATGGATATCGAGTTCCGCGTTTTCAATGACGGTTTCGGTTTCCGGTACATTTTCCCGGAGCAGGCGACAAAGCAGTTCACCGTCATCGACGAAAAGACACAGATGGCCATGACCGGCGACCACACGGCATGGTGGATTCCCGGCGACTACGACACTCAGGAATATGAATACACACGCTCGCGCCTGAGCGAGATACGCAGCCATGCCGACGACAACTTCATGGGCAACGTATCGCAGTATCGCTTCTCGCCCACAGGCGTGCAGACTGCTCTGATGCTGAAGACCGACGACGGCCTCTACCTCAACCTCCACGAAGCCGCCCTTGTCGATTACCCGGCAATGCACCTTGAGCTG
The DNA here is from genome assembly GCA_029057255.1 of Muribaculaceae bacterium. GTDB lineage: Bacteria > Bacteroidota > Bacteroidia > Bacteroidales > Muribaculaceae > CAG-873. The sequence goes on from JAICZO010000302.1 coordinate 684, forward strand.
AACGACACCACGATGGTCTTCAAGTCGCACCTCACCCCCGGCCCCGACGGCACTATGGCGACCTTCGACACTCCGTTCAAAACACCGTGGCGCACAGTCACAGTCGGCGAAAAAGCCACCGACATACTTGCCTCGAACCTCACTCTCAACCTCAACGAGCCCTGCGCCCTCGACGATGTGTCATGGATTCACCCCACGAAATACATGGGCGTATGGTGGGAGATGATTACCGGCGTAAGTTCGTGGAACTATACCGACGCCGAGAATTTCGACCTCGCCACATTCGATTATTCCAAAGCGAAGCCCAACGGCCGCCACGGTGCCAACAACGAAAAGGTGCGCCGATACATCGACTTCGCCGCCGCCAACGGTTTTGACCAGCTCCTGGTCGAAGGCTGGAACATCGGCTGGGAAGACTGGTTCGGAAAGGAGAAAGACTATGTGTTCGACTTCATCACTCCCTACCCCGACTTCGACATCAAGGCGCTCAACGACTATGCCCACAGCAAGGGTATCAAACTGATGATGCACCACGAGACATCGGCTGCCGTCGACAACTACGACCGCCACATGGACAAAGCCTACGACCTGATGAACAAGTACGGATACGACGCCGTCAAGAGCGGATATGTAGGCAACATAATTCCCCGCGGCGAGCACCACTACAGTCAGAAACAGGTGCGCCACTACCTCAACGCCGTCAAGAAAGCGGCCGAAAAACACATTATGGTCAACGCACACGAAGCCGTGCGACCCACAGGCCTTTGCCGCACATACCCCAACCTTGTCGGCAACGAGAGCGCGATGGGTCAGGAGTTCAGCGAGATGTCGCCTCAGCACGTGACCATCCTGCCCTTCACCCGACTCAAAGGCGGCCCGATGGATTTCACTCCCGGCATATTCAAGATGGATATCACGTCGTTCGCTCCCGGCAACCAGGGCCGCAAGAAGCGAGCCACCATCGCCAACCAGCTCGCCCTGTACGTCACCATGTACTCGCCGCTGCAGATGGCGGCCGACATGCCCGAGCACTACGAGGCATACAACGACGCGTTCAGCTTTATCAAGGATGTGCCCGTCGACTGGAAAAAGAGCGTCTATCTTGATGCAGAGCCCGGCGAGTATATCGTAGCGGCACGACAGGATAAAAACAGCGACGCCTGGTATGTAGGCGCCGTTACAAACGAAGAAGCACGCGACTACACTCTGGCGTTCGACTTCCTTCCCGCCGACCGAAAATACAAGGCTACAATCTATGCCGACGCTGCCGACGCCGACTGCTTCGACAACCCCGAGAGATATGAAATCTCGGAAATGCAGGTCGACAGCAATACCACTACCACAATCCGCATGGCACGCGGAGGCGGTTTTGCAATATCGGTCACACCCCTCGACTGACGAACTCCCATAATAAACAATAAGCAGGCAGACGGAAGATAAAAGCTCCGTCTGCCTGCTGCTTTTTCAGTCGGTCAGATAATCAGTAGTAAATCTCGCTGATAGCGACGCACTCTGTCGGCACTGCGGTCTGCTCATTGTCGCAGACGCACCATTCTCCGAAGTAAGCATGTCTGCTGATGCTCTCGCGGATGTAATTGCCGGCAGTGAGGATTATCTGGGAGTAGGGATAGTATGTAGCCATATCGTTAGGTTTTTTCATGATTGTTAAACATTCGATATACATAACACATGTGCATCTGAAAAGGTTCGCCAATCATGAAAAAAAAATTTCGGCTATGCCCTACTCCCTTCCTTTTTTGCCTGCTATCCTGCCTTTGATATAGAGCCTGTGCGGCTTTGCGGAAGCATCCGACCGTACGCGCACAAGCTTTGTGAAGTACCCGGCAGGCCGCCCCGAAGGATTGAACGACACCTCAATCCGTGCCGTGTCGCCGGGCATGAGCGGCTCCCTGGGATACGATGCCGAGGTGCAGCCGCAGTCGGAGTAGACGCGGGTGATGCTTGCCGCCTTGTTGTCGGACACGGTGTATATCATCGGCGAGGCACACTCGGAGTCGCCGAGCAGAAGGACGTATTCGCGGTCGTTATAGCCGACCGAGCTTTCCGACGATATGAAGAAGGTATCAATGTCCAGCGGCTTTACGAGTGGCTTCGTCGCCGCAAGATCAGTATCAGCGATTATCAGGCCGGTC
>JAICZO010000303.1 GCA_029057255.1 Muribaculaceae bacterium
GTTGTGCGCATAGCGGTAGTTCTCGCCGTATCCGAGCTGCTTCATGAGCGATGTCGGTGCGTTGCGCAGATGCAGCGGCACGGGCAGATTGCCGCTTCGCTGCACTTCGGCAAGAGCGGCGTCGATGGCAAGATATGCCGAGTTGCTCTTCGGCGACTGAGCCAGATAGATGGCGCACTCCGAGAGGGGTATCCGTCCTTCGGGCATGCCGATTTTCTGTATTATCGAGAACGTTGTGTCGGCGATGAGCATGGCGTTGGGGTTGGCCAGGCCTATGTCTTCCGACGCGAGGATGACCATGCGGCGTGCTATGAACTCGGGGTCCTCGCCGCCGGCTATCATTCGTGCAAGCCAGTATACGGCAGCGTCAGGGTCGCTGCCCCTTATGCTCTTGATGAAAGCGGAGATGATGTCGTAGTGCATCTCGCCGTTCTTGTCGTAGGCCTGCGGGTTCTCCTGGAGGCGCTCGGTTATGACGCGGTCGTTGATTGTTATGGCTTCGCCTATGGGTGTCGACTGCTCGAGCAGGTCGAGTATGTTGAGCAGCTTGCGGGCGTCGCCGCCGGCGTAGCGGAAGAGGGCGGTGGTCTCCTCGACCTTGACCGTCATGCCTGACAGTATCTCGTCGTGCGCGAGGGCGCGGTCGAGCAGAGTGCGCAGATCATCCTCCTCAAGAGGCCGCAGGGTGTATACCTGTGCCCGCGACAGCAGCGGACGTATTACTTCGAAGGAGGGATTCTCGGTCGTGGCTCCGATAAGCGTCACCGTGCCGTTCTCGACAGCTCCGAGCAGGCTGTCCTGCTGCGACTTGCTGAAACGGTGGATTTCGTCGATGAAGAGTATCGGCCGTCCCTGTGTGAACATGCCCGAAGCCTCGCGTTGGGCGCGCTCGATGACATCGCGCACGTCCTTGACGCCCGATGTCACGGCCGACAGGGTGAAGAAAGCGCTTTTCGTGGTGTTGGCGATGATGCGTGCCAGTGTGGTCTTGCCCACACCGGGAGGACCCCACAGGATAAATGACGATATTTTGCCGGAGTCAATCATGCGGCGTATGATGCCGTCCGGCCCTACGAGATGTTTCTGGCCGATATAGTCGTCGAGTGACTGCGGGCGGAGGCGTTCGGCGAGCGGTTGCATAGGCGTGTGGTGATGGGAGAGGAGTTTTGCGGATGTGTTGATAATAAAAGACATAAAAGATTAACCGGAATTAATCTTTTATGTCTTTGAGCCTTCAGGCAGGCGACGCGCAGCTCATGACATTGTCGGAGCCGCCGCGTCGGCAATTATTTGTCGCCTTCCTGCAGTGCTTTGATTTCCTGATATTTGCCGTTGAAGTATGCGTGCTTCTCCTTGTCGATGTTGAAGTTTGCATAGTACATGATCTCGAAGGAGTATGCTTCCTTGTACATGTCGAGAGCGTTGTCCTTGTTTGCGGGGTTCATGTTCTCGGGGTTCTGGTCAAGGATTTCGAGCATTTTGTCGTAAGAGGCGATAGCCTGTGCATCGGGCTTCTTTTCATTGGCGGCGATGTAGAGGCGGCCCTGACGCTGGAAGAAGTAGGGGTTGGGCTCTGCGCGCTCGATGACCTGGCCTACATACTCGAGACCGCGGGTTGCGAGGTCCTTGGCCTGTACGGTGTCGGTAGCGGCGAGGGCGGCGTTGAGGTAGCGGCCCGACATACCGAAGAGGTCCTGAAGAGAGGGGTTCTCCTGCAGGCGGAGGTATGCGTCATAAGCCTCGGCGCTCTTGTCGAACTGCTTGTTCTGCGAGTATACGGTCGAGAGGTTCTTGAGCAGGTCGCCGTTCTTGGGGTCGCGCTCGGCGGCAAGTTCGTACTGTACGATGGCGAGAGAGTCCTGGCCGATACCGGTCAGTGCTTCAGCGTAAGTGGTATAGTCGTTGGTGGTGAAGTTACCGTTGGGATTGGATGCGAAGAACTTGGCGGCGTTGTCGGCAGCGGCCTGATAGTCCTTGAGGGCTACCTGGTCGAGGAAGCGCACGCGCTGCATCAGGAAGTTCGAAGGATCCTGTGAGAGGATTTCCTCGGATACGCTGAGCGACTCGGGATACTTCTCACCCCAGTAGAGGAGCACGGCGTAGCGGGCTTTGTCCTCGGGGAAGTGGTTGGGGTTCTGAATGTACTTGCCGTAGAGGTCCGAAGCCTTCTTCCAGTGGTCGCCGAGGAAGTACTTTTCGGCGAGCTCGCGCTGAGCCATAGCCGAGTTGGGCTGCTGGGCGAGGAGGTCTTCGAGCTTCTGGATGGCATAGTTCTTGTTTACGTTGAAGTAAGCGTTGGCATACTTCACGTAGCCTTCAGAGTTTGAGGGGTCGTTGAGGATGGCGTTTTCGTACTTCGAAGAAGCCGAGCCGTACTCTTTGGCATCCATGAGCATGTCGCCTTCGAGGATGTAGATCGAGGGAGCCTTGCTCTTGGTGTCCTTACGG
>JAICZO010000304.1 GCA_029057255.1 Muribaculaceae bacterium
GCCGTTCGGAAGCGGTCGAGAAAGCACGCACGCTTGTCGCCGACATAAAGGCGACAGCCAATGCGAGAGAGGCACTCAGAGAGAGGGAGAAGGCGGACTCGGACATTCGCAGGCTCGACGGCGAGAAAGCATCACTGGCATCGCAGTGGGCTGATGCAGACAGTGCCCTGACAGGTCTGAGACAACAGATCCAGAATGCAGGTCAGTCGCTTGTGCTGTGCAGGAATCTGTCGCAAAAGGATATTACTGTCACGCCTTCAAGCTATCGCAGTATAATGGCGCTCATAGACCGTATCGGCATCGACAGCAACGAGGTTTTATCGGCTGAATTCGACAGGTATGTCATCGAATCGGCTGACTGCCGAGAGAAACAGGTAGTCGAGGATATGTCCGTTCTGTCGTCAAGGCTTGAGGCGCTGCGCCGCAAGGCCGACAGTCTGAAGGACGTCAGGCGTGAGCTGCAGAACATCGCGGCTATGGAAGAGCGTCTGCGTGCCGAGCGAAAGACAGAGGAGGAGAGTGCCGCTTCGCTAAAGGATCTGCGGCTGCGTATGCCGGGCGTCAAAGAACTTGCGGAGACTCTCACCGAGGTATGGAAGGAGAGCGACCGCCTCTTCGCATCGGTCGACATGACCCGAAAGGAATGGGCCTGCAAAGCCCGCGCAACGTTGACCGAGGGCTGCACCTGCCCGGTGTGTATGCAGCGTGTCGACATACTGCCGCAGGCGTCAGGCATCCCGGAAGAGCAGTGGAGCGCATTCAGAGACAGACGCGACAATGACCGTCGCAAGGCCGAGGAAGCCCGCGGCAAGTATCTTGCCATGCAGGCCTCCGAGCGCTCGATGCAGGAAAGTCTGTCGCGTCTCGCGTCCTCAAACGCCTCGCTTGCAAAAGATATCAGCGACATAAAACTCAGAGCGAAAGCGCGACTTGAGGCCGTCTGCCCGCAACGGGAGATGACAGTTACAGCTATTGATGAAGCTATCAACGATACGGAAAAAGAGATAGCCGCGACAAGCAGGCTTATGGCGAAAGCATCAATAGCCGCGGCACTCGACGAGAAACAACGTTCGATCGCCGCTGACCTTGAGAGGCTGCGCAACAGTTCTGCGTCGGCAGAGGGCTACAAGGCCTCGATACTCGATATGTGCCCGCACTGGGAAAGAACAGAAGGGGGAGCATCGGGCGGAGATGCGCCAAGCATGCTGATACGCGTCTGTGAGCGTCTTCGGGCTATAATGGAGCAGGGCAGTGCTGTTGCTTTCAGACGTAAAGCGGCAGATACGGTCTTGACTGATTTCATCGCCTCCAACCCGCATTACACCCTCGACAGAATTATCGCCCTTGCCTCCACGACAGAGCGGGAGGCCGATACCGCGCTAAGCACCGTCAAAGCTGCCGACGATGCCTGCATGCGCGGCGAGGCCATTCTGGACGGGTGTATGAAGCAGCAGGAAGAAAACGAACGGCAGAAGCCTGCGGCCGCCGAGGGGTGCGACAGGAGTGCAGTCGAAGAGCGCATCAGCGCCGCCGCATCACATATCGCACAACTGAATTCTGAAAGCGGAGCCTTGCTCCAGAAGATAAAGGCGGCTGAAGAAGCTGCGGCGAAGTACAAGGCTATAATAGAGGAGTACAATCGCACGAGAGAGGAATGGATGCGATGGAAGCGACTTGACGATCTCATCGGTTCGGCCACCGGCGATATGTTCAACCGCATAGCGCAGAGCTTCGTCTTAGGCAGTCTGCTCGACCATGCCAACACATACCTGTCGCGTCTGACATCGCGCTACCGTCTGTGCGGCAAGCCCGGCACATATCTCATACTGCTTGAGGACGCCTACAACGGCTACAGACGCCGTCCTGTCGTCACATCGTCGGGCGGCGAGAGCTTCATGGTATCGCTTGCCCTGGCACTTGCTCTGGCCGATGCCGGCACGTCGTTCTCGTGCGACACACTCTTTGTCGACGAAGGATTCGGATCGCTCAGCGGCGAACCGCTCCGCAAGGCCGTAGCCATGCTGCGTTCGCTCAACCGCAGTTCGGGCAGACGTGTAGGCATAATAAGCCATATAG
>JAICZO010000305.1 GCA_029057255.1 Muribaculaceae bacterium
TCATTATATGACTCGCATATACATCGTTCTTGCGGTGGCTGTATGCCTCTTCGACAAGACGGTCCTCCACTTCCTGCAGTCGCAGGTAGGGAGTGGCAAGCTCGGCGCGGAAATTGGAGAATTCGTTGATGAACTCGGGCGACTTCTCCAGGCCGGCATGCTCTGCGTCGGCAACCTTGAGCTTATAGTCGATGAACATCTGGAGATACTCGTCGAGCGTCTGCGGCTGTTGCTGCTGGCTGTTGTTCTTGTTGTAGAGATACTCGAATTCGCTCACCCGTATGTCATGGCCGTCTACGGTCATGAGTACAGGGTCGTTATTATCGGCCGCGCTCGCCCCTGATGCGAGGGCTACTGCTATCGCTGCGGCGAAGAGATGTTTTTTCATTGTTGTTGTATTAGCGTGGTAATGGCGGAGTCAGGTTTGTTGACCCCGCCATAACTTATAACGTGTGTCGCTGCGTTTTATTGTGCGCCCGCGCTGTAATTGGGAGCTTCGGCCGTAATGGCGACATCATGAGGATGGCTCTCGGCCACACCGGCATTGGTGATGCGGGTGAACTGTGCCTTGTGAAGCGCATCGATGTTGGCTGCGCCACAGTATCCCATGCCTGCGCGGAGACCGCCGAGCATCTGGTATACGACTTCGTAGAGCGAGCCTTTGTAGGGTACGCGGGCTGCGATGCCTTCGGGGACGAGTTTCTTGGCGTCGGTCTCGTTGCCCTGGAAGTAGCGGTCCTTCGAGCCTTTCTCCATAGCCTCGAGCGAGCCCATGCCGCGGTACGACTTGTACTTACGGCCGTTGAAGATGATGGTGTCGCCGGGAGATTCCTCCACGCCTGCGAGCATGCCGCCGAGCATGACCGAGTGCGCGCCTGCCGCGAGAGCCTTGACGATGTCGCCCGAGTAGCGGATACCGCCGTCGGCAATCAGAGGCACACCGGTGCCCTCGAGAGCCTTGGCCACGTCATAGACGGCAGAGAGCTGGGGCACACCTACACCTGCGATGACGCGAGTGGTGCAGATTGAGCCGGGGCCGATGCCGACCTTGACGCCGTCGGCGCCGTTCTCGACGAGGTAGCGGGCGGCGTCGCCGGTAGCGATATTGCCGACAACGACGTCGATATGGGGGTACTTGGCCTTGACAGCCTTGAGCACGCCCACCACACCGCGGCTGTGGCCGTGGGCGGTGTCAATGACGATGGCGTCGACACCTGCGGCAACGAGAGCGTCGACACGCTCCATCGAGTCGGGGGTAACGCCTACGCCGGCAGCTACACGGAGGCGTCCGCGGCTGTCCTTGCATGCGTTGGGTTTGTCTTTGGCTTTTGTGATGTCTTTATATGTCACCAGGCCGATAAGCTTGCCGTCGGCGTCGACCACGGGCAGCTTCTCGATTTTGTGCGACTGGAGGATGTCGGCAGCCTCCTCAAGGTCGGTGGTCGTGGATGTTGTCACGAGGTTGTCCTTTGTCATCACTTCGTCGACAGCGCGGCTGTGGTCACGCTCGAAGCGGAGGTCGCGGTTGGTGACGATACCGACGAGCTTGCCGTCTTCGTCCACTACGGGGATGCCGCCGATGTGGTATTCACTCATCATGCGCAGAGCATCGGCTACTGTCGAGCCGCGGCGGATGGTCACGGGATCATAGATCATACCGTTCTCGGCACGCTTGACAGCATGCACCTGACGTGCCTGCTCGGCTATTGACATGTTTTTGTGAATCACACCGAGACCGCCTTCGCGGGCGATGGCAATCGCCATCTGTGCCTCTGTCACAGTGTCCATCGCGGCCGACACTATAGGCACGTTAAGTGTGATGTTTCTTGAGAAACGACTCTTAAGGTTAACTTCGCGCGGGAGGACTTCGGAGTATGCCGGAATCAGCAGCACATCGTCGAAAGTAAGCCCGTCCATTTTCACTCTGTCTGCAATAAATGAACTCATCTTGGAAGATATGTTTGTAATTGCATGCAAAGATAGAGATATTTTGCCAATTGACAAAATTTCAGAGGCGCCCGGGTGCTGTCAGTATGTGATATGCGAGGTCGTAGAAAAGCTGATGCTCGTTCTGTCGCGAGCCTACACCCTTGCTGCGGACGTCGAAGGTGCGGATGGCACTTATTATCTCGACAAGCTGGAAGGGGTTATAGTTGGCCATACCCTGACGGATACGCTTGAGAGCGAACGAATTGCGCAGCTTGAGCTCTTCCGTTATGCCGGCGTCGGTACGCCCCGGCACATAATAGGCGGCAAGCAGGTCGGCAAAGAAGTTGAAGACCGACGCCGTCGCCAGCACAAGGGGCACCGCCTTGGGGTTGCTGCGGAAATATGCCAGACAGCGGAAAACTTTTTTGCCGTCGCGGGCGGCGAAGGCGTCGACAAGCTCAAACGTATTATACTCCTTGCTTACTCCGATGTTGCGCTCTATCACTTCGGGAGTGACGGCGGCGTTGGGCGGCAGCAGGTCGGCAAGTTTGTCAATCTCGTTGTAGAGACGGCTGAGGTCGGAGCCTATGAAGTCACGCAGCATCTCGAGGGCCTTCTGGTCGGCAGTCAGCCCTTTCTGTCTGATATACTGGCCGATGAACGCCGGCAGGTTATAGTCCTTGATTTTTGGCGAATCGAGCACCACTGCCCCGCCCTTCTTCAGGGCGGCCATCAGCTCCTTGCCCTTGGCCTGCACTCCGCGGTGACACACCACCAGGACCGTCGTGCTCACCGGAGAGGCAAAATACGGTATCAGCTTGGCAAGCTTATCGGCACGGATGGCCTGCGCTTCCTTGAGTATCACCACCTGACGCTCGCTCATCATCGGTATGCGGCGGCACAGGTCCATCACCTGCAGCGGGTCGGTCTCGGGGGCATAGATTACATACTGGTTGAATGCTTTCTCGTCCTCGGGCAGAATCTTCTCGAACTCACGGGCGAGGGCATCGGTGAAATAGCCCTCCTCGCCGTGGAGGAAGTATACAGGAGCATACTGCCGCTGTCGGAGCGACTTCATGATGCCTTCGAATGTCGGTGCGGGGAGTGCCATCTGAGATAGTGGTTTGCGAATTATTTTGTAAATTTACGCAATTTTTCGCAACAACGATGACCGACAGCATAAAAAAAATACTGATACCGCTCAACCTTCCGCCCATTGACCCGCAGCTGCGCCGCGACGAGGACTCGCGCCGCGACGGGCTCGAGATATACGACAGCCTGCGTCTGCGCTGGGTGGCGCTTACGCCGGAGGAATGGGTGAGGCAGCACTTCGTGTCGTTTCTGTCGGAGCACCGCGGTTTTCCTCGCGCGCTGATGGGCAACGAAGTGGCGCTGTCGCTCAACGGCACGGCACGTCGCTGCGACACGGTGGTCTTCGACCGCTCGCTACACCCGATGTGCATCGTGGAGTACAAGGCTCCCGATGTCAGAATCACTCAGAAAGTATTCGATCAGATAGCCCGCTACAACAGTGTGCTGCAGGCCCGCTACCTTATTGTCAGCAACGGAATGTCGCATTACTGCTGCCGCTACGACGGCAACTCATACACATTCCTGCCTGACATCCCGCAGTTTGCGGAGCTTTGAATCAGAAGAAGTAAGCTACGCGGACAGCCCACTGGCGGTTTCTGGCGCTGAGGTTGTCGAGCTTGCGCGTCTTCAGCAGGTAGGTCATGCCCCATGTATACTGGAGCGACACCTGCCAGCGCTTGAACAGCTCGAAGCCGCCGCCACAGGTGAGGCCGAGGTCGCCGCCGGTGTATTTGTAGGGGTCTTCCACTCCGGGGTTGCCTTTGATGCGGCTGTGTCCGGCAAGTATGGTGAAGTCGGGACCGCCGTAGACGAAGGGGGCGATATAGTCCTCGAGACCGTCCATACGTGTCCACTTGAAACGCAGGTGCACGGGTATCTGGATGGCATGCAGCATCACGCGGGGATTGCCGAAGCCGTCCGTCGCCCAGAGCTTGCGGCTGCCGAGGTCGGTCTTGGCACCCATCTGACTGTAGAGAAGCGCGAAGTCGATACCGAAACCGATGCCGGGAAACATAAGCTCGCCCATAAGACCGGCCGTGGCGCCGACAGTCTTGTCCACTTCGAAAAGATCCTGCTTGAAGTCAAGATCGCTGATTGTGACTCCGACAACGGGAGCATAGCGGAACTCTGCCTTGGAGGCGACAGGAAGCGCCAAAACGGCAACAGCGGCAATTAGGAGGGCGAGATTACGTTTCATTTATATTATGT
>JAICZO010000306.1 GCA_029057255.1 Muribaculaceae bacterium
CACCCTCGGCATCACCGAGCAGATCATCTTCCCCGAAATCAACATCGACAACATCAACAAGCTCATGGGCATGAACATCACCTTCGTGACCTCGGCAAACACTGATGAAGAAGGTTACGCTCTGCTCAAGAATTTCGGCCTCCCCTTCAAAAACGCTAAAAAATAAGTTTATCTCCGTATGGCTAAAGAATCAATGAAAGCCCGCGAGGTCAAGCGTGCACGCTTAGTGGAAAAATACGCTGAGCGCCGCGCGCAGCTCAAGAAAATCGTCAACGCCGGCGTCCAGGACACCGACGAAGCACGTCAGGCAGCTTACGAAGCTGCTCAGGAGCTGCAGACACTCCCCAAGAACTCGTGCTATATCCGCAAGCACAATCGTTGCTCGATCACCGGTCGTCCCAAAGGATACATGCGCCAGTTCGGCATCTCGCGCATTCAGTTCCGCGAAATGGCCTCCGCAGGCCTCATCCCCGGTGTTAAAAAGGCAAGCTGGTAATCACTCTCCCCGGCTTGCCTGACCGGCAACCGGTTGCGCTTCAATCCGCCCGTGGCCGATATTAAGCGCCGCCGATTAAAGAGAGTATTAAATATTGTTGGGCACTCAGGCCCAATCAATTTAAACAATCAAACAAATGACTGATCCCATAGCAGATTATCTCACAAGATTGAGGAACGCTATCAAGGCTAACCACCGCGTGGTGGAAGTGCCTGCCTCAAACTTGAAGAAAGAGATCACCAAGATTCTCTTCGAACAGGGCTATATTCTTAACTACAAGTTTATAGACGGCGAAAACAACGCACAGGGCACAATCAAGATCGCCCTCAAATATGACCCGCAGGACCGCGTCAACGCCATCAAGGGCCTCAAACGAGTGTCGCGTCCCGGTCTTCGCCAGTACACAGGCTACAAAGACATGCCCCGCGTCCTCAACGGCCTCGGCATCGCCATCCTGTCTACTTCAAAAGGCGTCATGACTAACAAGAAAGCAGCCGACCTCAAGATCGGCGGTGAAGTTCTTTGCTACGTATATTAATCAACCAATAACTTAGAACACTATGTCAAGAATAGGTAAAGCTCCCATCGCAATCCCCGCAGGAGTCACAGTGACGGTTGATGAGAAGAACAACGTCGTGACCGTCAAAGGCAAATACGGTGAACTCACACAGAAGGTACATCCCGACCTCAAGGTGACCGTAGAAGACAACACTGTGCACATCACCCGTCCCAGCGACGACCGCGAACACCGTGCCCAGCACGGCCTGTTCCGTGCCCTCATCCACAACATGGTTGAAGGCGTGCACCAGCGCTACCGTAAAGAAATGGAGCTCGTCGGCGTCGGCTACCGTGCAGCCGCTACAGGCCAGGTACTCGAACTCTCGCTCGGCTACTCCCACGCTATATATCTCAAGCTTCCCCCCGAAGTGGCTGTGGAAGCCAAGTCGGAGCGTAACAAAAACCCGCTCATCATCCTCGAGAGCCAGGACAAGCAGCTCCTCGGCCAGGTGTGCGCAAAGATACGCTCATTCCGCAAGCCCGAACCCTACAAGGGCAAAGGTATTAAGTTTGTCGGCGAAATCATTCGTCGCAAGTCCGGCAAGAAGGCCGGTGCCAAATAATCATTAAGCCCACAGTCATGATTTCAAAGATAGAAAGAAGAAATAAAATCAAGACGCGCATCCGTGGCAAAATCTCCGGCACCGCCGAGCGTCCCCGCATGACCGTCTTCCGCTCTAACAAGCAGATCTACGTTCAGCTCATCGACGACCTGGCAGGCCGCACACTCTGCGCCACCTCGTCGAAGGGTATCGATCAGAAAGCCACCAAGTGCGAGATTGCTGCCATGGTAGGCACCGCAATCGCAGCCAAGGCTCTCGAAGCCGGCATCACCGAAGTAGTTTTCGACCGTAACGGATACCTCTTCCACGGTCGTGTTAAATCCCTTGCTGATGCTGCCCGCAGCGCCGGCCTCAAATTCTGATAAAAACTATGGCTAAAAGAAACAACAGAGTAAAATCGACCGGCGATCTCGAACTCAAGGACCGTCTGGTGGCCATCAACCGCGTTACCAAAGTAACCAAGGGTGGCCGTACGTTCACCTTTGCCGCCATTGTCGTTGTCGGTAACGAAGACGGCATCGTAGGCTGGGGCCTCGGCAAAGCCAACGAAGTACAGGCTGCCATCGCCAAGGGCGTTGAAGCAGCTAAAAAGAACCTTATCCGCGTGCCCGTTCACAAAGGTACTATCCCCCACGAGCAGGTTGCAAAGTTCGGTGGTTCGCGCATCATCCTCAAGCCCGCTTCGCACGGTACCGGTGTAAAGGCCGGTGGTGCTATGCGTGCCGTTCTTGAGAGCGTCGGCATCACTGACGTCCTCGCCAAGAGCAAGGGCTCGTCGAACCCCCACAACCTCGTCAAGGCTACTATCGCAGCCCTCGACGAAATGCGTTCGCCCGCCATCGTGGCTCAGAACCGCGGCATTTCAGTAGAGCAAGTGTTCAAAGGCTAATTTTTAAGAAAGCACTTACAATGGCACAGATCAAAATCACACAGATAAAGAGCCGCATCAACTGCCCGGCGGTGCAGAAACGCACCCTCGACGCCCTCGGCCTCAAGAAAATGTATCACACGGTTGTCAAGGAAGACACACCCTCTGTGATGGGTATGGTTAACAAAGTTCGTCACCTCGTTGAAGTGACCAACGCTTAAAAACAGACACGACAATGAACTTAAGCAATTTACAACCCGCTCCCGGCTCAGTAAAGCGTAACACCCGTATCGGCCGTGGACCCGGCTCAGGCAAAGGCGGCACATCGACCCGCGGTCACAAGGGTGCCAAATCGCGTTCGGGCTACAGCCGTAAGATCGGCTTCGAAGGCGGTCAGATGCCCCTCCAGCGCCGTCTCCCCAAATTCGGCTTCAAGAACATCAACCGCGTTGAGTACAAAGCCATCAACCTCGACCTCATCGCCGCTCTGGCAGAAGCACGCAATCTTCAGAAGGTCGGTGTTGAAGAGCTCCGCGAAGCAGGCTACCTGCGCCGCGGCCAGCTGGTGAAAATCCTCGCCAACGGCAATGTAAACAGCGCGATCACTGTTGAAGCCAACGCCTTCTCCGCTGCTGCAAAGGCTGCTATCGAAGCCGCCGGCGGAACAGCTCAAACAGTTTAACTTATGAGATTAATCGAAACCTTTAAAAATATCTGGACTATCCAGGAGCTCCGCCAGCGACTCCTCATAACCCTCCTGTTGGTATTCATTTACCGACTGGGGTGTTATGTGGTGCTGCCCGGCATCTCTCCCTCTGACATCGACGCCCTTGCCAACTTCACCAACAAGAGCGGTCTGATGCAGCTCCTCGATATGTTCTCGGGAGGTGCCTTCTCTCAGGCATCAATCTTCGCACTCGGCATCATGCCCTATATCACGGCATCGATCGTGATACAGCTGTGCGGTATGATTCTGCCCTCCTTCCAGAAGATGCAGCGCGAGGGAGAAAGCGGTCGTCAGAAGATGAACCAGTACACCCGCTATCTCACAGTGCTCATCCTCTTCCTCCAGGCTCCCGCCTACCTTGTCAACCTCCAGGTTCAGGTCAACGGCGCAGCCAACGGAAGCACACTCCAGCTCGGTTTCTGGACCGTAGCCTATCTGACGGTAATCCTCGCCGCAGGCTCCATGTTCATCATGTGGCTCGGTGAGCGCATCACCGACCGCGGTATCGGCAACGGTATCTCATTCATCATCTTGGTAGGTATCATCGCGCGCCTCCCGGGAGCCCTCTACTATGAATTCATCAGCCGTCTTCCCGGTGCCTCCGGCAGCCAGGGCGGTCTCGTGATGTTCATCGTCGAGGTAGTCCTCCTCTTCGCTGTGACAGTCGGCGCCGTTCTGCTGGTGCAGGGTACACGCAAAGTGCCCGTGCAGTATGCAAAGCGCATCGTCGGCAACCGTCAGTATGGCGGCGCACGTCAGTACATCCCCCTGAAGGTAAATGCAGCAGGCGTAATGCCTATCATCTTCGCCCAGGCCATCATGTTCATCCCCATGACACTTGCCGGCTTCCGCGGAGGCGATAGCGGCTTCCTGCACGCCTTCACCGACATCAACAGCTTCTGGTACAACTTTGTCTTCTTCGTCCTCATTGTAGCCTTCACATACTTCTACACCGCCATCACAGTGCGTCCCACTCAGATGGCCGAAGACATGAAGCGCAACAACGGATTCATTCCCGGTGTCAAGCCCGGTAAGAAGACAGCCGAGTATCTCGACGCCATCATGTCGCGCATCACACTCCCCGGTTCAATCTTCCTCGGTATCGTAGCCATCCTCCCTGCCTTCGCACGCTTCTTCGGCATCAGCCAGAACTTCGCGCAGTTCTTCGGCGGCACATCGCTGCTGATTATGGTAGGCGTAGTGCTCGACACCCTCCAGCAGATCGAATCGCACCTTATGATGCACCACTATGACGGACTTATGAAAGAAGGTAAAATCAAGGGCCGCACCACCGGTCAGGCTTATTGATCCTTCAGTCCTACCAACATAATCATTCGAATTACTTAAATGATTTATCTCAAGACTCCGGAAGAAATCGAGACCATGCGGGCAGCCACGACCCTCGTGTCGCAGACGCTCGGTGAAGTGGCCCGATGGATTCAGCCCGGTGTAACCACACGCAAGCTCGACACCATTGCCCGTGAATTCATCATGGACAATGGTGGCAAGCCTGCCTGCCTGGGCTACGAAGGCTTCCCCGGAACGCTCTGCATTGAAGTAAACGAAACCATCGTTCACGGATTCCCGAGTGACCGCGTCCTTGTCGACGGCGACATCGTCGGCATCGACACCGTGGTCGAGAAAGACGGCTTCATGGGCGACAGCTGCTACACATTCGCTGTCGGCACAATCTCGCCCGAGAAGATGGCTCTCTGCCGCACCACCCGCGAGGCTCTCTACGTCGGCATCGAGGCTGCAAAGCCCGGTGCTCGCATCGGCGACATCGCCAATGCCGTGCAGACCTACTGCGAGCGACGCAACTACTCGATCGTGCGCGAGATGTGCGGCCACGGCATCGGCCGCAAAATGCACGAGGCACCCGAAGTGCCCAACTACGGACGCCGCGGCATCGGCCCCCGTCTGCAGAACGGCATGTGCATCTGCATCGAACCTATGGTCAACATGGGCAGCCGCAACATCGTCATCGAGGCCGACGGCTGGCAGTGCCGCACCCGCGACCGCAAACCCTCGGCACACTACGAGCACACCCTCTGCGTGCTCGACGACAAAGTGGAAGTGATGACAACCTTCGATTACATCCACGATGCGATAACAGATAAATTTATTTAAACAATCATCTATGGCAAAACAATCAGCAATCGAACAGGACGGGACAATCGTCGAGGCTCTGAGCAACGCAATGTTCCGCGTGGAGCTCGAGAACGGCCACGAAATCACCGCACACATCTCCGGCAAAATGAGAATGCACTACATCAAGATTCTCCCCGGCGACAAAGTGCGTGTCGAGATGTCGCCCTATGACCTGTCCAAAGGACGTATTGCTTTCCGCTATAAATAATCGAAACACTAAAAGATATGAAAGTAAGAGCTTC
>JAICZO010000307.1 GCA_029057255.1 Muribaculaceae bacterium
GTATGTCAAGACGGGGCAGCTGCGTGTAGTCGCGCCCGCGACGCTGATCGAAAACGCTGCCGCGTCGGTACACTCCCTGCCCGGCAAGATTGCCGCTTCCGACAGCAGGCGGCGCGAGCTGCGGCTGCACTACAGCAGGGCCGAGTGCCGCATGTATGCTTCGTGGCTTGACGGTATGGAAGGCTCGGCAGAGAGCATGTGCGAGAATATGAATCCGCGCCGTCAGATGTGGGTACGCTTTATCCGTGCGTTGCGTCTGCCCGAGTATGCACGCCGTCATCCGGGATGCAAGCTTGCCGAATTGCTCGACAGGTTCTATCGCCGCGATTACACCGTCTGGGCCGGAGAGCTTGAGTCGGTACGCCTGCGCGGCGATGCCGCCGCCGTCTTCGCCCGTCTGAAGAGCCGCCCCGGCCTCTTCGCCCGCTCGCTTTTCGCCACGATGCTGCGCTTCGGGGCGGCCGAGACGACAGCCGCTTTCCGCGACATTGCCGACATGGTCGAGCCGAGGCTGCTGCTGACACTTGGCGACCTCTCGCGCTCCTACTTCCTGCCCGACGGCAACACCCGTCAGATTGCTATAGCGGCCGGACGGCGTGTCGAGGCTCCTGTCAATCCGCTGCTCGCACGCTATAGCGAGGCGGAGCGCGGCGCTATGGCCGACATGGTGAAGGAGCTGTATATCACGGCGATGCGGGAGCGCTATTCGTGTCAGCCGCATACTCCCGGCGCTACGGTGTATATCGACCGGTCGCTCTTCGCCATCCCGGTGCCTGTCGGCCTCCGGTCGTCGTCGGTCCAGGATACCGACCCCGCACTGACCGGACAGACCTTCGCCGTCGAGGGCAATGCTGTCAGGCTCTTCATGCAGTGGGGCAAGGATATGCCCGCGCAGCATCTCGACATGGATCTCAGCGCCAGACTCGTGCGCGCCGACGGCAGCTACAATGAGTGTGCCTACTACTCGCTGTCGGTACCCGGCGCCGTACACAGCGGCGACATCCGCTATATACCCGACTACACAGGCACTGCCGAGTATGTCGAGCTTGACCTTGACGCTCTCAAAGCCGACGGTGTGCGATATGCCGTCTTCACCTGCAACGCATACAGCAGCGGCAATGTGGCGCCCGGGCTTGTGGTGGGGTGGATGGACTCGCGCTTTCCGATGAAGGTGTCCGACGAGACGGGCGTGGCATACGACCCGTCGACGGTTGCCCGCAGCATCCGCATCACCGAGGGCAACCTCGCCAAAGGTCTCGTCTTCGGCGTCCTTGATGTGGATGCGCGCTCGGTGATATGGCTTGAGCTTCCTTTCGGCGGCAGGTCGGTGGCGAGTCTCGACTTCCGGTCGGTGTCGATGCTGCTTGACAATATCCGCAGCCGCACGTCGATCGGCGATATGCTCGCCCTCAAGGCCGACGTGCAGCAGCTCCGGCGTGTCGACAGTCCGGAGGATGCCGACCGGGCCTATCTCACGTGGCAGGATGCCGTAGGAGACATACTCTGAAAATACACAAGAGGCATGCGGGTCAGCCGCATGCCTCTTGATATAATATAATAATG
>JAICZO010000308.1 GCA_029057255.1 Muribaculaceae bacterium
AAGAGAGTCATAAAAGCGATACGCGCCGACATCATGCGCGGCCGCCAGATGAACCGCCGCGTCCAGGGCGACGTAGGCTCGGGCAAGACTTTGGTGGCGCTTATGTCAATGCTGCTGGCCATCGACAACGGTTTCCAGGCCTGCATGATGGCACCTACCGAGATTCTTGCCACGCAGCACTTCGAGACCATATCGAAACTCGCCGCACCTATAGGACTGAACGTGCGGCTGCTGACCGGCTCGACAAAGGCGCGGCAGCGGCGCATCATCGACGAGGGACTGCGCGACGGCTCGGTACACATCCTCGTCGGCACACATGCCGTCATCGAGGAGAAGGTTGTCTTCAACCGCCTCGGCTTCGCCGTCATCGACGAGCAACACCGCTTCGGCGTGGCACAGCGCGCGCGCCTGTGGAGCAAGAGCGAAGTGCCGCCTCACGTGCTTGTCATGACAGCCACGCCCATCCCGCGCACCCTCGCCATGACCGTCTACGGCGACCTCGACGTGTCGGTCATCGACGAGCTGCCCCCGGGCCGCAAGCCTGTCAACACCGTGCTGCGCTTCGACGAGCAGCGCGGCAAAGTCATCGAGGGCATACGCGCGCAGCTCGCCGCCGGACATCAGGTATACATCGTATACCCGCTGGTCAAAGAGAACGAGAAGCTCGACCTCAAGAGCGTGATGGAGGGCTTCGAGACCGCCTCGGAGCTTTTCAGCCCACATAAGGTGGCGCTCGTACACGGCAAGATGAAGCCCGCTGAGAAAGATGCGCAGATGGCGGCCTTTGCCTCGGGCGAGGCAGGTGTGCTCGTGGCGACTACAGTCATCGAAGTCGGCGTGAACGTGCCGAACGCCACCACTATGGTCATCGAGAATGCCGAGCGCTTCGGCCTGTCGCAGCTGCACCAGCTGCGCGGACGTGTAGGCCGCGGCGCCGACCGCAGCCACTGCATACTGATGAGCAAGCACAACATAGGCGCCGACACCCGCAAGCGCCTCGAGCTGATGACGTCGACAACCGACGGCTTTGTCATAGCCGAGGCCGACATGCAGATGCGAGGACCCGGCGACATCGAGGGCACGGCACAGAGCGGCCTGCCCTTCGACCTCCACATCGCCAATCTGGCGCAGGACGGTCAGATCATACAGATGGCGCGAAGGGCCGCTGAAGCTCTGCTTGACAGCGACCCTGCACTAAGCTCCGACGCCAACCGCTACTTCGCCGCGGCATTGGCATCAATGCTCGACCGGAGTACCGACTGGAGCCGGATAAGTTAAGACCCCGCTCCCCGGTATTCGGGTTACGAGGTCCGGGCTTTCTATCTTTTACGCAAGGGGCAGTAGCGGACCAGATGTCCGGCTACCGACACAAGCAGAAGCGCTGCAAGACCTGCAATCAGGACGTGGTGCAGACGCTCGCGTCGCTCGGTGCGCGCAATCTGTTCTTCTACTTTGCGGAGTTCCTGCAGCTCGCGGGCTTCGCGGCTTTCGCGTGTTTCGATTTTTTCGCGTTGTTCACGGTGTTTGTTGAGTGCCATGTCAGGGATGTTTAGAGTTAGTTATATGCTCTAAACACCTGCCGGCAATCAATTGTTCGGCTGAGGCGACGTTTCACCGGTCGCAGCGGACTCTTTAGGCGCTATATTTTTGAGGCGACGGGTCTTGAGCGGGTCGAAACCGTTGCCGTAGACACTCGTGGCCTCGCTTTGGATGATGTATGCCGACTCGTCGACACCGCGCACAATCTCGTATATACGGTCGGCGTCATAGCGGCGGCACCACACGATGAGCATCTTGCGGCCCTCGCCGGTCCAGTAGCCTGTGCCGTCGAATGTCGTGACGCCGCGGCCGCTCTCGTGGGTGACACGGCGCGCGATGACGTCCCATTTGGGCGACAGTATGAGGAACTGTATGCACTGCTTGTCGGCATTTACAATCCTGTTCGCTATGGTCGAATATATCACAATCGAGGCCCAGCCGTAGATGATGGTCTGCACACGAGCCTGGATACGCGCGTCAAGGTCGCCGTCGAATGGCAGAAAGAACGAAAGCGTTACGATGGTCACGTCGACAATCACCATCGAGTGGCCGATAGTGATGTTGCGCGACTTCTCGAGCAGCGCCGCCACTGTGTCGGTGCCGCCTGTCGAGCCTTTGTGCGAGTAGTACAGGCCGATGCCGAGTCCGCATATCACGGCGCCCATAGCCACACTCATGGTCATGTCGGTAACAAGGGGCGGACGCGATGTGAAGAAGCCTTCTATCGAACCGATCATGAACGACAGCGCCGTCGCGCCGAAGATAGTGCGCACGACGAAAGTCCGGCCTAAGATTTTGTAGCCGCAGGCAAGCATGGCGATGTTGACCGTATACATTGTCACAGCCACAGGGATGCGGCAGCCCGAGGCGAAGTATACAAGTGAGCTGAAACCGGCCATGCCGCCGGTGACAATCTGATGCGGGAGTATGAAGATGGTGAAACCTATAGCATACAAGGCCATACCGGCGATGATGAGGAGGTAGTCTCGTATTTCAGTACGCTTGGCAATCGGTGACATGACTGATGGGTTTAGTTATGTTTGATATGACAATGCACAAAAATACACAAAAGTTCTGACAAGTCAAAACTGAAGTGCACTACCTGAGCAACGACGCTATCCTGCGCTCGCCCGCTTCGGGGAGGATGCGGCCGAGATGCGCCGTCAGCAAGCGGTAGGACTCGACGGGTGTGCTCCCCCGGCTCTCCGACAGGAACTCGGTGCCGTACAAGGCCTCGGGCGTGCTGTACTGCGCCCAGCCCCAGCCGTATCGGCTGCCGGCGCGGGAGACGGGATAGACAAAGTCGGCGATGCAAAGATGCGTACCGCCCTGCAGTGCCGTGAGCGAACGCTCGAGGGCGCTGCGCCTGTGCTTGAAGTCCGTGTCGCCGAGTCCGGTGAGGTCGACAAGGTCCGACGCCATACGTTTGCGCGACGGCATGGCGCCGAAGAG
>JAICZO010000309.1 GCA_029057255.1 Muribaculaceae bacterium
CATGATGACGCAGGGGAGGTATGTGGCTATATATTCATCGTTAACTTCGACACGCTCGATCTTGTCGGCGAGGTTGTAGAGATGTTACTCGAAGATGTGCTGAGGAGTGGGCACTTCCTTGCGCTCGAATTTCTTGCCTATTATACGTTCTATCTCGCGGAGCTTTCCTTTCTCGCGCGAGTGTATGATGGCTATCGACACGCCGGTCTTGCCGGCACGTCCGGTACGGCCCGAGCGGTGTGTGTAGACGGCGGTGTCGTCAGGCAGGCCGTAGTTGATGACGTGAGTCAGGTCGTCGACGTCGAGGCCGCGGGCAGCGACGTCGGTAGCCACCAGCAGCGATATCACCCTGTCGCGGAACTTCTTCATGGTGATGTCGCGCTGCTGCTGCGAGAGGTCGCCGTGGAGCGCGTCGGCATTGTATCCGTCCTGGATGAGCTTGTCGGCAATCTCCTGGGTGTCGCGACGTGTGCGGCAGAAGATGATGGCGTATATGTTGGGGTTGTTGTCGGCGATGCGCTTGAGCGCGAGATACTTGTCGCGGGCGTTCACCATATAGTAGATGTGGCGGACGTTCTTGGCGCCCTCGTTGCGTGTGCCGACTACTATCTCCTCGGGGTTGTTCATGAAGCGCTTCGATATCCTTGCCACTTCGGCGGGCATCGTAGCCGAGAACATGAGCATCGTCCTCTGGTCGGGCACATGCGAGAGGATGTCGTTTATCGAGTCGACGAAGCCCATGTTGAGCATCTCGTCGGCCTCGTCGAGAACCACGGTGTGGACGCTGTCGAGAGCGACCACGCCGCGGTTGATAAGGTCGATGAGGCGGCCGGGAGTAGCCACGATAATCTGTACGCCCTTGCGGAGGGTGCGGATCTGGCTCTCGATGCTGCTGCCGCCGTAGACGGGGAGCACCACCAGATCGGGTATATACTTGGAGAAGTCAGCGAGGTCGCCGGCTATCTGCAGGCACAGCTCGCGTGTCGGCGCGAGGATGAGAGCCTGAGGCACGTGTCTGCTTATGTCGACGCGCTGTATCAGCGGCAGGCCGAAGGCTGCTGTTTTTCCCGTTCCTGTCTGTGCAAGCGCCACAAGGTCGTGGTCGCCGTTCAGGAGTACGGGTATAACTTTCTCCTGGACGGGCATAGGCGTCTCGAAGCCCATGTCGGCAATGCCGCGCAGCAAGTC
>JAICZO010000031.1 GCA_029057255.1 Muribaculaceae bacterium
TTTTCAGATAGTTCGAGCCAGCGCATCTCTTTCTCGTCGAGCAGCTCCTTTATTTCGGCATAGCGCTGAGACTTGCTGTCGAAGTCGTCGGCGCCATCCTGCGAGCCTGATGCGAAGAACGCTTCGATGTCGGCCTTCTCGGCATTGAGAGCCTCCATCTCGCTCTCGAGCGCCTCCAGTTCTTTCTTCTCTTTATAGGAGAGCTTCGCCGGACGCTCGGCACGCTGCTGGCGCGGCTGCTCTTTCTGCTTCTCGGTCTTGCGCTCGGCCTGCTCGCGGGCGAGAGCGTCGATATAGCGGCGGTAGTCGGAGTAGTTGCCGGGGAAATCCTTGATAACGCCCTCTCCCTCCATCACGAAAAGATGGTCGACAATGTTGTCGAGGAAGAAACGGTCGTGGCTCACCACAATGACACAACCCTTGAACTCGGCAAGATACTCCTCAAGGATGCCGAGGGTTATGATGTCAAGGTCGTTGGTAGGCTCGTCAAGAATCAGGAAGTTGGGCTGGCGCATCAGCACCGTCGCAAGGTGCAGGCGGCAGCGCTCGCCGCCGCTGAGGGTATGTATGTACTTCTGCTGGTCGGCCGGCGAGAACAGGAAACGCTGTAGATACTGCATCGGCGCAATCCTCTGTCCCTGTCCCAGGTCGATGTCTTCGGCAAGCTCCGTCACAGCATCAATTACCTTCTTGTTCTGGTCAAAGCTGATGCCGTCCTGACTGTAGTAGCCGAAGCGCACGGTCTCGCCCACATTCCAGGCACCGCTGTCGGCAGGCACTATGCCCTGCAGCAGCTTGATAAACGTGGACTTACCCACGCCGTTATGCCCTACTATACCGAGCTTCTCGCCGGGCGCGAAGGTATATGTGAAATCATCAAGTATGACCTTGTCACCGAAACGCTTGCACACATTCTCGGCCTCGAAAATCTTCGACCCGACACGCGAGCTCACCGCATCCAGACGCACATTGCGCTCACGGTGTGTCATGCGGGCACGCTCCTTAAGGTCATAGAAATTGTCAATCCTGAACTTGGCTTTTCCCGCACGCGCCTGCGGCTGGCGGCTCATCCACTCCTGCTCGCGACGCAGGGTGTTGCGCACACGTGCCACTTCGGCCGTCATGGCCTCGATGCGCTCAGCACGTCGGCGCAGATACATGTCATAGTTGCCGCTTACCTCGAAGACCGAGCAATCGTCAATCTCTATAATCTTGTTGCACACGCGGTCAAGGAAATAGCGGTCGTGCGTCACCATCAGCAAGGTGGCGCGGGAGCGCTTGAGATAGTTCTCGAGCCACTCGATGGTCGATATGTCAAGGTGGTTGGTAGGCTCGTCAAGGATAAGGAAGTCCGGGTCACTCATCACCACACGGGCAATGGCAAGACGCTTGCGCTGGCCGCCGCTGAGACGCCCCACAGGCGCCGTGATATCGTCAAGGCCGAAGCGCGACAACAACTGCCGGAGCCGGTCCTCATAGTCCCACGCCGATGCAGCATCCATCTGATGCAC
>JAICZO010000310.1 GCA_029057255.1 Muribaculaceae bacterium
ACTCGGCAATCTTCATGCACCCTACTATCTGGAAGGCTTCCGGTCATGTTGACGCTTTCAATGATCCTCTGATCGATAACCGCGACTCGAAGAAGCGCTACCGCGCCGATGTCCTTATCGAGGATCATCTTGCAAAAATAGATGACAAAATCGCCAAGGAAGTTGCCAAGGCTGCAAAGCGCTTCGGCGACTCTTTCGACGAGGCTCAGTTCCGCGCTACCAATACCCGCGTGGTCGAGTATCAGAAGCACCGCGACGAGCTGCATGAGCGTTTCTCTCAGGCTATGAATGACAATGACCTTGAGGGCCTGCGTCAGATTATCGTCGACGAGGAAATCGTTTGTCCTATCTCGGGCACGAAGAACTGGACGGAGGTGCGTCAGTTCAATCTTATGTTCAAGACTGAGATGGGC
This sequence comes from Muribaculaceae bacterium, assembly GCA_029057255.1. Classification (GTDB taxonomy): domain Bacteria; phylum Bacteroidota; class Bacteroidia; order Bacteroidales; family Muribaculaceae; genus CAG-873. The sequence continues at coordinate 414 of JAICZO010000310.1, forward strand.
TCTACTGCCGACGGCTCGATGTCGGTTTATCTCCGTCCCGAGACCGCTCAGGGTATCTTCGTGAACTACCTCAATGTGCAGAAGACCGGCCGCATGCGTATCCCCTTCGGTATCGCTCAGATCGGCAAGGCTTTCCGCAATGAGATTGTTGCCCGTCAGTTCATCTTCCGCATGCGTGAGTTCGAGCAGATGGAGATGCAGTTCTTTGTGCGTCCCGGCGAAGAGCTCAAGTGGTTCGGACAGTGGAAGGAATGGCGTCTCAAATGGCACAAGGCTCTGGGCATGGGCGATGAGAAGTACCGCTACCATGACCACGACAAGCTGGCTCACTATGCCAATGCGGCTACTGACATCGAGTTCCGCATGCCTTTCGGCTTCAAGGAAGTGGAGGGCATCCACTCGCGTACTAACTTCGACCTTTCGCAGCACGAGAAGTTCTCGGGCAAGAAGATTCAGTATTTCGACCCCGAGCTCAACGAGAGCTACACTCCTTATGTGATCGAGACTTCGATCGGTGTTGACCGTATGTTCCTCAGCGTCCTCTGCTCGTCGTACGAGGAAGAGACTCTGGCCGGCGGCGACACTCGTGTCGTGCTTCACCTCCCCGCTCCTCTTGCGCCTGTGAAGTGTGCCGTGATGCCCTTGGTGCGCAAGGACGGTCTGCCCGAAAAGGCCCGCGAGATTGTCGACGAGCTCAAGTTCGACTTCGCCACACACTATGAGGAGAAGGATGCTATCGGCAAGCGTTACCGCCGTCAGGACGCCATCGGCACGCCTTTCTGTATAACTGTCGACCACCAGACCCTCGAGGACAATACAGTCACTCTTCGCGAGCGTGACTCGATGGAGCAGACACGTGTGGCTATCGCTGACCTCCACGCTCTCATCCACGACCGTGTGAGCCTGGCTTCGCTGCTGCGCAAACTCAAATAATCATTTTCTCTCTCTCCCACTCTATATAAGATGAAGAAATATATCGTAATAGGTATTGTTGTGGTGCTCGCCGTGGTGCTGTTTGTCAGCGGCCGCTCGACCTACAACAATATGGTGACTCTTGACCAGGATGTCGAAGAGTCGTGGGCGAAGGTCCAGGTGCAGTATCAGCGCCGCATGGATCTTATCCCCAATATGGTAGAGGCTGTCAAGGGCTATGCCGCACATGAGAGCTCGACCTATGAGAATGTGACCCGTGCGCGCGCCGGTCTTTCCGACGCCTACAATCAGGCTCAGGATCTCAAGGATGTCACTCCTGACAATACCGAAGCTTTCGACAAGTACAATGCAGCTCAGCAGCAGCTCAACCGTGCTCTCAGCATCTATGTCAATGCGGTGCACGAGGCCTACCCCGACCTCAAGGCCGATGTGCAGTTTGCCAATCTGCAGACAGTGCTCGAGGGCACCGAGAACCGTATCGCCACCGAGCGCGGCCGCTACACTGCAGTCGTGAAGGACTATAATGTGACAGTTAAACGTTTCCCCGCCAACATCTGGGCCGGCATCTTCGGCTTCTCCGCCAAGCCCCAGTTCAAGGCCGACGAGGAGGCTGCTACAGCTCCCCGGGTGCAATTCTGATGAGCTATGCGTAAACTGATTCTGATCATTGCAGCTTTCGCGGCAGTGCTGGCAGCCTGCAACAAGGAAGAGGAGACCACATGGGACAAGTACCGCGAGTGGCGTGAGCTTAACAACTCGTGGCTCGCCGAGATGCAGGCCCGCACCAACGAGGACGGCACCCCTTACTATAAGGTAGTGATTCCCGACTGGAACCCCGGCGCCTTTGTTCTCGTGCACTGGTTCAACGACCCGGAGGAGAATGCCGGCAAGCTTGCTCCCCTCTATACGAGCACTGTCGATGTCCGCTACAAGCTTCATCTTTATGACGGCACTCCTGTCGACTCGTCGGACATGGTCAACGAGACCGGCAAGCTTGGCATCTACCGTACACAGCTGACGTCGACCATCATCGGCTGGCCTATGGCTCTGACGCAGGTTCACTGCGGCGATACCGTCGAAGTCATCTGCCCCTATGGTGTCGCTTACGGCGCACAGGCACAGGGCATCATGCCTCCTTACTCCAACCTGAAGTTCAATATCAGGCTCGTCGATATCCCTTACTACGAGCTTGCTCCCTACGAATAGCAGTTTAGCTATTTTAACGCTACTTATGCCCCCGAAGTGTCAGTCAACACTTGCGGGGGCATTTTTACTATAAACATGTTGTAAAACATGTTTTGCTGTAAAGTACAGTGGGATAGCTAAATGCGGGTCATTTTCAAGACCTTCGGAGCCGGCTTAAGTTTTTTTATAAGGCAAAAACTTCGTTTTCAGCGCGAAAAATGCTAAATTTGGGGAAACTAAAAGTATATATTAACAAGCCTTAACACGCTCGCCATGGAGCAAACATTTATCATCCTCAAACCCTCGACAATTTCTCGCGGCCTTGTAGGAGACGTACTCACACGTTTCCAGCGCAAGGGTCTTATCATCACCGGCCTCAAAATGATGCAGCTCAACGAAGATATTCTCCGTGAGCACTACGCACATCTTGTCGACCGTCCTTTCTTCCCCGACCTCGTGA
>JAICZO010000311.1 GCA_029057255.1 Muribaculaceae bacterium
GGTCCATGAAGCCCACGAAGTTGCGGGCCTGCGCGTACTTGCCGGTCTTCTTGGTGACCCACACCTAGATGCGGGTGATGTTGACGCCCGACGATACATACGGCAGGCGCGAGGCGAAGCGGTCGTAGTTGTCGCGGAAGAAGTGGGCGAGGAAGTAGTGGCGGTTCTGGTCGTACTGGTCGGCGTTGACCGTGAACTCCGTTGTCTGGGCGCCGCCGCGGGTGTTGACGGTCTTCGACTCGGAGTTCTGCTGCGACATGAGAGCCGTCGCCGTGAGCTTGCCGAACTGCAGCTTGGCCTTGACGCCGAAGAGCGCAGTGCTGCCTCGTATGAGCGACGAGCCGGTGGTCATCGACACATTACCGGCCTCTATGCTCTTGACGATGTCGTCCTCCTTACCCTCGTAGGCCAGCTTGAGGTTCTTGCTGTCGAAGTCGAAGGTAGCGTCGGTATTGTAGGTCATGTTGAACTTCATGCGGTCGCCAACCGAGGCAGCTATCGTGGCCTGAATCTTCTGGTCGAAGTCGAAGTAGGTCTTGCGCCTTGCCGACAGCGACAGCGACGGGTTGTCGGTCTTGTTGCTCTTGACACCCATCGACACCTGCACGGAGCCTTGGGTCTTGAGCGACACGCCGCCGGGACCGAAGATTTTCTCGAGCGGACCGAGGGCGAAGTTCATGTCGAAGACATTGAAAGGCTGCTTCTCCTTGTCGGTCACGAGCGCCATGTTGCGCTCGCGGTAGAACTGCTGCATCGAGCGGCGGAACTGCCAGTTGTTGTACTGCTCGGCCGTGAGCATGAAGGGAGTGGCGATGTCGATGTCGCCCATGCGCGTACGCACGACATAGCATCCCGTGACGGGGTCGAAGTCGGCCGTCGTCGTGATATTGGAGGGTGTGGCAAGGTCGTATGCAAGCTCGTCGCGCATCAGATCCTCATAGCTGCGCGGCACCGTCGGCGCCACGGGCAGCGGCATGGCCATCGAGTCGGCAGGAGCCGACGGCGGATAGTACTGCGGCGCAGGCGGATTCATCTCCGATGTATAGTACTGCGCGCCGGCAGGCACGGACACGGCGATAGCCGCCCCGATGACAAGGAGCCGCATCACTGCATATATATGTCGCTTCAGTACTTTTTCCATCAAGCGTGCCTGCACGCCGGGGCGCTACATCATAGTCATTGCCTTCTTGATGGCAGCCTCGACGCGGAGAGTGGGGTCGGCGTCGAAGAGAGCCCCGAGAGCTTTCTCGCTGTGCTTCTTGTCGAATCCGAGGATAAGCAGAGCAGCGAGAGCCTCGTCGAAAGCATCAGAGCGCGAGGGCGTACTTGTGAATAACGTATCTGCATCCGCTTTTATTTTATCGCGAAGGTCAACAATTATCCTTTCGGCTGTTTTTGCCCCTATTCCCTTGATGGATTTGAGACGCCGCACATCGCCCGACGATATGACGGCGGCAAGCTCGTCGCCCTGCAGAGAGCTGAGGATGATGACGGCTGTGGCAGCGCCGACACCCGACACCCCTATCAGCGAGCGGAACAGCGAGCGTTCGCGCTCGCCGGCAAAACCGTAGAGCACCCACGCATCGTCGCGAATGGACTCGTGCACATACAGGCAGGCGTCCTTCCGGCCCTCGAGCGCACTGTATGTGGGAAGACTGATATTGAGCAAATAGGCTACTCCGCCCTGTGTCTCTATCGTGGCGGAAGTCGGTGTCAGAGCGGCCAGAGCGCCGCGGATATATTCAATCATTGTCTGCTGGGTCTGTTACAGACTACAAAGGTAGCACATTGCCGCGAACCTTGCAAGACAACTCATCTGAACAAGGCGCCCTGCATATACATTATATATAGCATGAATGCAACTATTGAACTCAGACAGGCATGCTCACTGCCGACACTGATGCGCTGGCGCATCGAAGTCCTGAAAAAGGTCTACGGGGCCACACCGCACCCCCGGCTGCTGGTGGCCAACCGCCGGTACTTCCGCGCCCATGCCGCCGACGGCACGCTCATGACACTCGTCGCCGTGGTCGACGGCACCGAGTGCGGCTGCGGCACAGTATGCTTCACCGACGTGCCGCCCTCGCCCGCCAATCCCGCGGGGCGCTGCGCCATCATCACGTGCATATACGTGCGCGAGCCCTTCCGCGGCAGAGGCATAGCACGAGCCATCAAGCGCCGCCTTGTCGACGAAGCCCGCACCCGACAATGCGGAGAGATACATCACACAACACCCGAAACGCCTCAATAGCACACATCTATGTCACATACCGAACGCAAACACGCCGTCATCACCGACATATCGCGTCCCGACTGCATAATAGCGGCCATAAAGCGCAAGGCCACCGGGCACGGAGTATGCCACTCGACCGTAGAGGCCGAGACCGAAGCTGCCCCAAGCCATGACTCCCCCGTGTTCAGCGACGACTGAATGCCGGCAGCGGAGGCCCCGATTCGCCGCCGACAGGCTTTATGACAGGCTTTAAGGCGGGCAAAGCGCTTTTTTGTGTTAAAGAATTGTTGATTTGGCAAAAAGTCAGTAAATTTGCACGGTGGCATGTCAGAAAAGCCACTTATAGAAAACCGATAACTAACATCTATATTCATTATACT
>JAICZO010000312.1 GCA_029057255.1 Muribaculaceae bacterium
TCTCACATTATGCGGACGCTTTTGTGGCGGTTGCGGTTTTTCTCGCCGAGATTGAGCTTCAGGCTGTATCCCACCATCAGCTCGTGGCTTCCCGAGGATGCCGACCGTATGGCCGACGTGGCGTACTCATAGCTGTATCCGACGTAGAAATTCTTTATTTCGGCGGCGACGGTGGCTATGACGGCGTCGTCCCATCTGTAGCCCAGGCCGAACGAGAACATCTTGCGGTATCTTGCCCTTGCCGTGAGCTGGCCGGTGGTGAAGCCGAAGTCTGACGCCACAAGCACGCTCGGTACTATATCGAATAACGTGTTTTTGATAGGAATATTGCATCCTGCCGTAAAATATAGGGTGCGTTTTGCCTGGAACTGATACTTGCGGTCGCCCGAAGTCTCGCTGCCTCCGCCGGCGCTCTCGGCGTTCATGGTCACGGTGGGCGATGTCAGATGGGTGCACGACAATCCGGCATAGAAGCGCGGATGCTCGTACCACAGACCGGCGGCGGCATCGAATGCCGTGCCGTGAATGTCGCTCGTGGGGATGGCGTCGTCATTGCCCTGGTGGTAGTCGTCATCGTCGGGCAGGAAGACTTCGCTGCCCTTGAATGCCTGGTCATACAGACCGACCTGCAGACCCACGCTCCACACGCCGCCCCACTTGCGCAGCTTGTACGCCACCTGGGCGCCGAAGGCGAGGCTCTTGTAGAGGCCCGCACTCTCCTGCGCCACGTTGACGCCGACAGCGAGGCGCCGGCTGCCGAGCTTGAAGGGCATGTCGGCGACGCCCGCGAATCCCTGCGGGGCATTCTCGATGCCGAGCCACTGCAGGCGCGCACCGGCGCGGATGCGGACAAAGTCGGTGTTGCCTATCGCCGACGGGTTGAACGACGACGGCACTTCATAGTACTGGGCCCGCTGCATATCGGTCTGGCCCATAGCCGACAGCGCCGCCATGACTGCCGCTGCAAATGTCACAAGTAGCTTTTTCATCATAGTGCGCTATTCGAAGTAGAATGTCAGTACTATCATTTTCGACGTAGCCTTTGCGAGCGACTGCGTGAATTTGAATTTATTGGGGTCGTCGACAAGGTCGGGACGCTCGTGCTCGAGAATGTCGGATAGACCGAAGCAGAATTTAATCTCGGGGTTGAGCTTGAAGTACGGCAGGTAGAAGTCGCAGCCGAAGCCTATGCTCACATAGCAGTCGGCCGACTTCAGCCTCATTATGTCGCTGCGTTTCTTGGTCACGTCGAACGCCGGCATCACACCGCCCACAACATAGGGGCGGGCATTGCGCAGACGCATGGCGGCGAATTTTATGTCGACCGGCAGTACGATAAGCGTCGATTTTATGTTCTGCCGCTCCTTGGCACCGGTATTAAGCTCGAGCATGCTGACGTCGCGGCTGCCGAAATACATGCCCGGCGACAGGCGCAGGGCAAAGTAATTGTTGAGCCGGAGGTCGAAGAGGCCGTTGACGCAGAATCCGGGCTGATAGGCGGGCTGGTCGATGCGCCACTGCTCGCCGCCTTCGGTGGTGTATCCGTTGTGAGTAAACAGCAGGTCAGACGTATACGCGCCCACAGAGAAGCCCAGATGCCACTTGCGCATGTCGGCGTAAGGGCGGTTGTGGAGCTTGTCGTTGAGTGTGCGTGCAGCCGCCGGCGTCGCGCAGGCGACGGCAATGACAATGATATGTATCAGTATCCGGAGGGTCTTCATCATATGTAATAACGAAGCTCACGCAGCTTTATTGCCCTGAGGCGCGGCCCGAAGGCCTTTTTTACTGCGTGCACCCCTCGAGTTCCTCGCGCATGCGGCGTATCAGACGGCGGGCGCGGAACTCCTTGACAAGCCCCAGCGGAATGCCTATCACAAGACCGATAATCATGCCGCTGACCATGCCGTCAAAGAAGAAGCTTCCGTCATCCACCCCTATGACCTGCCCGAACATCGAGCTTATCACCACGATACACATGATGATGCCGGCCGTGCGCAGACGGCGATGCCTGGTCCTCATCCTGACAGCCTCCTTCAGAGCCTCGGCGACAGGGAGCGAGATGATGTCGGTCTTTTCGATACTGCACGCAAAGAGGCCGTTGAGCACAGCCATCACAAGGCCGAAGATACCGTAGACCCACGCCACCCAGGGCGCGAAGTCGAGCACGACGACAAGCGTGGGCGCAAAGACGGGCAGCATGAAGCACTGACAGGAAGCTATCCTGTAGTGACGCACGAGCTTCGTTTTCACCGACTGCACACGCCCGCGGGCCAGCTCGGCGGCAAGACGCCGGTTGTCCTCCTCAAGCCTGTCAGCCCTCACTTCGAGCTTCTGCCATTTATCTTTCAAATCGTCAAGATCCATATTGTTACAATCATTTTAAATCCGAAGCCATCGCAGACAGCTTCTCTTTGATACGGTGCATCCTCACGGCCACGGCGCCCTGCGTCATACCCATCACGCGACCTATTTCGTCGTAAGGCTTCTCTTCGAGCCAAAGCGTCACCAAAGCCTTGTCGATAGGCCCCAGACGGCTGATAAGACGGTACAGCTCCTGATATTGCTCGAGCATTTCGGCCGTCTCGCCGCTGTCTGCCGGCTCTATCGTCAGGTCGTCGAGGCGCATATTGGCCGCACGGCTGTGGCGGTTGTTGCGACGATGCCATGTGATGCAGGTATTGATGGCGGCGCGGTAGATCCACGTCGAGAGCTTCGCCTCGCCACGGAAACCGTCGAGCCCCTGCCAGATATTCACAAGTACTTCCTGATAGAGGTCGTCGAAGCTTGCATCTGCCGACACATACATGTAGCAGACCTTGGCAATCACTTCCTTATAGGTGTCGGTGACTGACAGGAACAATTCTTCTTTCGAGCCTTTTCTATCCATAGTACGGTATATATGACGTCACATACTACCCGATTATTACACGGCATCCGAAAAAAAATTGTAATTTTGCACCCGCAATGAAAGAATCAAGGCTTCGACACCTGTCCGGAGCGGTACTGCTGCTGTTCATTTTCTATATAGGCGGCAACACCCTCTTCACCCACACCCACCGTGTGGACGACACCGTCGTGGCCCACTCCCACCCCTACCTGCCGGGCGCCCAGCACTCGCACACCACGGGGCAGCTAATGGCACTGGCGCAGGCATCGCTTGCGCAGATGTCGGGCATGACGGAGCCGGCGGCGATGCTTACGGCACCGTCGACATCTTTCATATCGGCTTATGTCTGCGACAACGCTGACACTGCCGACGCACGCATATGCCTGTCGCTGCTGAGGGCGCCTCCTGTGGCGGTTTTGAGTTAAAGACACCTTTTTTTTCAAAACCAACCACATTTCAACACCAATGCACAGATACATACTTCTGCCGGCGGCATTACTGCTGTCGGCGGCCATGATGTGGGGCAATAACGCAGCGCCCGCGTCACAAACCGACGCAAACGTACACGGCCATGTCATCGACTCCGAGACCGGCGAGCACCAGCCCTACTTCGTAATCCGACTCGCAGGCACTCAGACCGCTACAATGACCGACGCCTCAGGACACTACTCGCTCAAGCA
>JAICZO010000313.1 GCA_029057255.1 Muribaculaceae bacterium
CCTTGTAGAAGGGCGACTGATAGTACAGTCCGGTCGCGAAGCGCAGCGACAGACGCTGGTTGCGCTGCGGCACGAAGCCGACGCTGACGCGCGGACTCACGAGGAACTCTTTGTTATAGTCCCAGTAGGAGAAGCGCAGGCCGCCGTTGAAATTGAAGTATCCGGCCGGCACTTCAAGGCGGTAGGTATCCATCGCGTAGAAGCTCAGACGGTTGGAGCTTATATTATGGTTGGAGCCGAGATTGTATATCACCTTGAGCGCCTCGGGGTCGAAGGGCAGCGAGTAGCCTGCCGAGTCGCGCAGCTCCCACTCGCGGGCACGCTCCATGATGCTCTCGTGGTTGAACGAGAGTCCGTAGCTCAGATTATGCTTGTTCAGCCCCGTGGCGCCACGCAGGCCGAGGGTGAACACCGACGCCTTGAAGCGGTTGCGGGCATGCTCGTGGTATCGTCCGACACCGAGCTCGCCTCCGATGGCCTCTCCGCTGTCGCTGCCGTCGGTACCGGCCTGGTCGAGCCAGTATTCGCCCGAGATGTCGTACGACACAAGCTCGTTGGTGAAATATCCGGAGGCGAGGAGCGAGAACTCGTTGCCCTTGTTGGGGCGGAATGTGATGGTGCCCGCGCCGAAGTATGTCTCGAAGCGGTCCTTCTCCTGGCCGTCGAAATAGACGGTAAACTCCTTGGCGTCGGTCGACGTGCCGAACTTGGTAGTGCGGTTATGCGGTATAAACTTATAGTTGTTGACAGCCACGTTGCCGAGTACGGAGACCTTCCAGCGCGGGTCTATCGTATACACCATACTCGTCTGATAGTCGAAGAATCGGGGGTCGTACTCGCCCTTGTCCTCGAGCGAGCCGAGCAGCGACGAGTTCTGCTTGTAGCGGATGCCGTGAAGCTGCGAGAAGTGTTTGCTGCTTGTGCCTATCGCGGCCGAGGCTCCCATCAGCGAAGCCGACACGGCACCCTCGAAGGCCTCCGGCTCGCGGTAGGTGATGTCGAGAACCGAACTCATCTTGTCGCCGTACTGCGCCGAGAAGCCGCCGGTCGAGAAGCCGATGGCGCCCACCATGTCGGGGTTCACGATACTGAGGCCCTCCTGCTGTCCGGAGGAGACGAGCTGCGGGCGGTATACTTCTATGCCGTTGATATAGACGCTGTTCTCGTCATACGAGCCGCCTCGCACACTGTACTGGCTCGACATCTCGTTGTTGGAGTTCACGCCGGCCATCGTCGTGAGAAGCGCCTCGACAGAGCCGCCCGAGACATCGGGGGCGAGCTTGAAGTCCTTGCTGTCGATTTTCTGCATGCCGCCCATCTGCTTCTGATAGTCGGTCACGACCACATCGCCGAGGGCATAGGAGGCCGGCGACATCTTCACATTTATCGTCACGTCGCCCGAGGCGTCGATAAGTCGGCGGGTCGACTCCTCGTAGCCGATGCAGGAGAACACCACGCGGATAGTGTCGGCTTCGGGTGCGGTGACGGTATAACGGCCGTCAAGACCGCTCGTCGTGCCGATCTGCTTGCCTGCGATTCTGACGGTTACGAACTCGAGCGGCTCGTTGTCCTGGTCGGTGATTAGACCGGATATGCGCACAGGCCCCTTGGCAGCCGCAACGAGGCAGGCTGCAAGCAGCAGTATATATGTTGCAAGTAACTTCTTCATTATAATGTATAACGGAAGCTGCCCCGCGAAAATTGCCTACTTGAGCGGATTGACACCGGGGAAGATGACTTTGCCGTCGTCGAGGGCGCGGCGGAGCATGTCGTTGCGCAGCTGCACATCATAGGCAAGGCGCTCGGCGGCAAGCATGCGCTCGCGCACACGTGCCCTGGCGTCCTCGAAGGGAAGCACCGACCCGGCCGGCATATAGTCGCTGACACTGAGCAGATAGACAAAGCCTCCGATGCTCACATCGAGCGGCCGTCCTCCGGTCAGCGCTGCCGACAGGCGGTCGGCGTCGACCGGTATACGGTTCTCGATCTGCTCACGGTCGACCCAGCGGTCGCGGAAGTAGTCGTAGTGTATGGCCGAGCCGAGCGCGGCCTTCTCGAGGCGGTCGATATCGACAGGGCGATCCGACTTGTAGAGTTTGCGCAGCGATGCGAGGTTGGAGGCGTCGTCGGGCACCTTGAGGTAGACACCGCGCACCATAGCGCGCTCGGTGACGAAATCAGACTGATGGCTGTCGTAATAGCCTCGCAGAGAGTCTTCGGAGAAGATGCCGTCCGACGCCTGGCGCGCCATCGTACGGCGGTACTGCGACATGATGAGGTCGTTGCGATACTCCTCTGTCAGGCGGTTCACTTCGTCCATGTCGACTTCGTCGGCGGCCACGGTGGCTATGAGCCGCGAGTCAATCCACGAGCGTATGTATGCCCTTGCGAAGGCAGTACTGTCGTCGGGGGTCATGCCGGCAGGGAGGTGACGGGCCAGCTCGGTGCGTGTCAGATAGCGGCCGTCAATCTCGACAAGCGTGTCGGCAGGTGCCGAAACAGCGCCGCCACCGCTGCAGGCCGCGGAGAGCAGCATCAGCACGGTGGCGGCGTTTATGTATATGAATCGTTTCACGTCAGTCGTTCTGATGTTCCTTGAGGTTTTTGAACACCTTCTTGTTGACCTTCAC
>JAICZO010000314.1 GCA_029057255.1 Muribaculaceae bacterium
TTGGTTGTGGTAGGTGCTACATTTGTGACATATATTCTTGTAGTAATCGGTCAGAGAGGTCTCCGTCCGACTGTGGCAGGCATGTATAACTATATTCAGCCTCTGGTGGCCTGCATTGTTGCCATAATATGGGGCATGGATACGTTCGGCATGACTAAGGCCTTTGCTATACTGCTGATATTTGCGGGTGTGTTCCTTGTGACCATGAGCAAAAGCAAGAAGGATATGGAGCAGGAGGCTGGTGCTGTCTCCGAAGTCGCAGGCTTAAACAGTCGCCGGCAGTCCCGGCTATGATGTATCAACCCCGCATGCCTTCGCTTAGCGTCGGCGTGCGGGGTTGCTGTTATGCTGCGAGAGAGTGTGCGTCAGCGGAGTCGGTCGTAGCTGCGGAGCAGTGCACGGTCTTTGCTCATGAAGCGGTAAGCGGCACCGGCGCATACGAGCGAGGCTATGAGCAGGAGTACGCCGCCGGTCCAGATAAGTTCGGCATCGGGCATGTAGGCGTACATTATGAATCCGCAGGTGACAATCGATGCGCAGACAAGCACTATCGTGATAAGAGTCACTGTCATCTGGCGGCGAAGGTCGCGGAAGAGGAAGATGGCGATGACGAGCAGTGCCGCGATGACGAGATTGATGACAAGGAATACGGGTGCGTCGCTTACATATACTTCGGCGGGAGTCTCAGCGGCTCTGTCGATTGCATATGGTGTGGAGCAGAATACGCACATCAGTACTACGGCGATGAGGAGAAGGAGGTTTTGCCAGCGTTGAATAACCATTTCTGTGTTGATTTTATGTGTGTGTTGTTTAATGTTATGTCACAGTATGCTGCCGAATGTGCCGCCGTGGCGGGCATATCGAGCTGTCTCGAGGAGCAGGTCGACGGTGTCGCCGCCCGCTATGTTCTCTTTAATATACCTTATTTCTTTACCGAACGCTTTCTCGGGCGATAGTGTGCGGATGTCGTAGTTTTCGGTAGCTTTCGCCATCATCACGGCCGCTTCGTGTCGTCGTCCGGCGAGCCACATCATGAGGGCGTGTCGCCGTTTGTTGATAATGTCGTCGTCGGCGCGGTCGAAGAAGATGTCGGCTGCCTCGTAGT
>JAICZO010000315.1 GCA_029057255.1 Muribaculaceae bacterium
CGATAAAGCCGTCGCTGACCGACAGCTCGGTCATAAGCTCGGAGTGGCGGCGGAAGAACTTGGGGCCGCGCGACGACGTCAGATACAGCACCAGCGCAAGGGCGGCGACACATCCGGCAAACACCACCACGAGAGCGCGGCCGACAGAGCCGAGGTCAAAGCCCGTCACGGCGTCGTTGCTCACCATAGCTCCGGCAAGGGCGGCGGCAATGGCGATGATGCCGGATATTCCGCAGATACCGAAGCCGGGGATGACAAACAGCTCGAGCGCTATCAGCACCGCCCCTGATATCAGCAGGATAAGCACCCATGCGGGCACCGAGCCGGCGATGAGCATAGGCAGGAAATAGAGCACGGCGGAGACAGCCGACACCGCAGCGGCAAAGCCCAGGCCGGGGGTGTGCATCTCCATGTATATGCCGGCGAGGATGAGCATGACGAGCACGGCACGGACGGCGGCGTTGGAGAGGAAGCCGAGGATGTCATCGGCGAGCTTGCTCTGATAGACCACCACCGGGGCGCCGGCATGGCCAAGGTCGGCAAGGACTGAGTTTATATCGGGTGCTATTCCGTCTGCGTAACCGCACTCCACAGCCTGCCTCGGCGTGAGCGACACCGACTCGTCGGGATTCACCATCGAGGCTGCCACGTCGGGGTTGCGGCGCCAGACGAGGCTGTCGCCGACGGCATATTTGCCATGATGCTCGGCCGTGGCGCGCATAATGGTGCTCATATACGACTGGTACTTCTCGGGCAGAGGCTCGCCGACGCCGTTGACCACCGTGGCCGAGCCCATGCTCGATGCCGGTGCCATATACACGCTGTCGCATGCAAGAGCGATAAGCGCTCCGGCCGAGGCCGCGTTGACATCGACGAAGGCTACGGTCGGCACAGGCAGGCGCAGCAGAGATGTACGGATAGAGTCGGCAGCGTCGAGAGCGCCGCCGTAGGTGTTGAGATGCAGCACTATCATTGAGGCGCCGGCCGCACGGGCCTCGGCAACACCCTTGCTGAACCGATGGAAGGCACTGTTGTCAATCTCGGTGGTGACAGGTATGACATACACCGGTGAAGGCTCGACCGACCGCACTGTAAGCGACGCCACGAGCGCTACCAACAAGGTAAGGATTCGCAATATCTTCATTTTCCACTGCTTTTAAGCCGGGCGCGCTCGCCGAAATATGCCGGCAGAAGGGCGCAGCCCGCTATTAAATATATATAGTAACTGAACACTCGCCATACAAGCGCCATGACGGCGGCGATGCCGACATTGGCGATAAGGTCGCCGTAATAGGCAGAGAAGAGCCACTCGCTGATGCCGCTGCCGCCGGGCGTGGGGCTTACCATGAGCACCACCCATACTACAAACTGGCGGCCGAAGACGAGCAGGCCGGAGACTCCGGGCACAAAGGCCCAGAAGAGCGCGTTGACAATAAAATAGCGGGAGAACCACGACACAACCGTAGCGCCGAGCACTCGCGCCCACCACGCCGCGGAGCGTCCCTTGACCCAGCGCGATGTCTCGACCATATTGTCGGCGGTCTCGTTGATGCGGCCGGAGAAACGGTGGAACAATCTCCATGAGGCGATGCGGTGAAGCAGCGTCCTGACTGCTTCGGGGCGCGCGATGATGGCGAGGAAGAGTATGGTCGTCCACACGACGATGCCGGCGTAGACCGTCCAGAACACAATCCTGACGCCGCCGAAGAGCATCTGCGCCCCCTCGTCGCCGATAAGTGCCGGACTGCCGAAGAGGTCGTCGACAGGCATGACAAGCATTATCACCGGACAGAATATCACGAAGAAGAGCTCGTCAAGAAAAAGCGTCGTCAACGTCAGCGAAGTGGCGCGCCCGAGCGCTATGCCCTCGCGGTTGAGATAGAAGATGGCCAGGGCGCTGCCGCCGACTACCGACGGCGTTATCGCCGATGTGAACGCACACATGATGTCGGTGCGCACGGCACGACGCCATGTGAGGTCGCCGTCGGCGATGGTGTGGAAGCGCCATGCCAGGCCGAAGTCGCGCCCGACGACAAACAGCAGGGCGCACAGCAGGGCAAGCACAGTGCGGCTGTCGAATGTTATCGACCTGAGGGTCGACGCGTCGATATGCTTGCAGAACAGCCATACGCCGACACCCACCCCGAGGGCAAGGGGCAGTATGGTGCGTCTGAGAGTCTTCGACAGCTCTGCTGCCATGACGTCAGGATATAGTTTTCAGTATGCCTCCGATGCGTGCCACCGGGTCGCCGCCGGTGAAGACGGCCGTGCCGACACATGCGCCGGAGAAACCTGCCGCGACGGCCTTCGCCACAGCGTCATCGTCAAGCATGGCATCGGGTATGCATGCCACCACGGGCACCTCACATCCGGTCTTGCGGATGTCGGCCAGAACAGAGGCGGCACTGCTGTCGGCAAGATTCACCGACACATAGTCGATGTCGGCCTTGTACAGCGACACGGCAGTGCCTGCCGAACCGGCCTCGGCACCGATAATGGCCTCGGCACCAAGATTCTCGCGCACGGCAACGGGCGATTGGGAGCCTGCGTGCAGGAAGACGCCGTGCAGGCCGAAGTCGCGGGCAAGGTCCGGGCGGTCCTCAACCGTAAGAATCACTCCGCCGTCGCGGCAGAGGGTCACAATTTCGTCGATTTCCTCACGCAGAGCGTCGATGTCGCCATCGGAGACTGCGAGCTGCAGCCACTTTGCGCCGGCCTCGACAGCCATCTGCGCGCACTCGCCGAGCGAGTATCTGTCATTGGGTCGTATTATTATCTGTAACATTCTGCAAAGATACTAATTATTATTTGTCATCAGAGCGCAAAAGCGAGTCTATCTGCGAGCGGAGGGAAACCGATGTCGGCAAGCGTCCTTTCGAGCAGGGCTGTGAACTGATAGTTCTTCATGCCCCACTTCGGGCTGACAAGCAGTCCCTCGGGAGCCTGGGCTACAAAACGGTCGACGGCGATGTCGGGACGCAGCGAGCGCAGAAGCCGCGCGCACAGCGACGCATACTCCCCGGCGGTATAGACAGGCATGTCCGGCAGGGCGCCCGCAAGGTATTGCCTCTCAAGCTCTGTGCCGCGGAGCACCTGCAGCTGGTGGAACTTGACGGTAGACACCGGCAACGACGATACGCGTGCGACCGTATAAGCCATCATGGACTCGGTCTCGCCGGGCAGACCCAGGATAAGGTGCACCCCGACCGGGAATCCGGCTGCGGCGGCAAGGCATACAGCCTCGCAGGCGCACTCGGCGCTGTGGTGCCGGTTGATGCGCCCGAGCGTGGCGTCATGCAGCGTCTCGACGCCGAACTCCACTATCACTTCCTTGCCCGAGGCGCTCTTCAGCTCCGACAGCATAGCGGCCACATCGCGGTCGAAACAGTCGGGGCGTGTCGATACCACCATCCCGACAACATCGTCGTCGGCGAGGGCCCGGCCGTATGCGTCCTTTATGGCGTCTCTGTCGCCGTAAGTGCTTGTGTATGACTGAAAATACGCAAGATAGCGCATCTGCGGATACTTGCGGGCGAAAAAGTCCTTGCCGCGTCTGAGCTGCTCCTCGACCGGCAGAGCCCTTTTCTCGAAGTCAGGGCTGAAAGCATCGTTGCGGCAGTATATGCAGCCGCCCGTGCCGAGAGTGCCGTCGCGGTTGGGGCACGACAGCCCTATGTCGACCGACAGTTTCTGCACCTTGCCGTCGAACAGTTCGCCAAGCTGTCTCTCATACGCATCGCCGGGCCTACGAGACTAGGGCGAATCTCGTAT
>JAICZO010000316.1 GCA_029057255.1 Muribaculaceae bacterium
ATTATGAGTCAGGTGCTCTAACCAACTGAGCTATAGGACCGGTTGCTGTTTGCGAGTGCAAAGTTACGTTTTATTTTTGAATGATGCAAATTTTTTTTGCGTTGGAGCGATTTTTTCTTTGCCTCTGCAATCATTTGTTCTCCTTGATGAGGCCGCGGCGATAGGCTGCAAGGAGTTTGTTGAGGTCTTCGACCTGCTGTGCGAGTTCGCGTCCTTTGTCGGTGTCGCGCACCATCAGGCGGTGTGCGGAGTATTCGTTTAGGACTGTGTTGGATATGATGTCCTGCCCTTCGAGTATTGCTTTCTGCCTTGATTCGAAGGGGTTGTGCTGCACCAACTGGAGGCCGCGCGAGTGGTATACGAGTGTGTATCCGGCTATGCCTGTCTTGGGCTGGTATGCTTTTGAGAAGCCGCCGTCGATGACCAGGAGTTTGCCGTTGGCTTTTATCGGGTTCTCGCCTTTTGTTGTCCTTACGGGCACGTGTCCGTTGATGATATGGGCGCTCTCGCCTGTGACGTTGAACTCGGCGAGTATGCGGTCGCATATTTCTTCGTCGTTGTTGAGGAGGTAGTAGTTGCCTTTCTTTTCTTTGTGTGCCTCTGGGTCGTCGATCAGGTAGCTCTCGAATGTCGCCATCTTTGATTTGTCGAAGAGGGGTGAGTCGGGTCCGCACCAGAGGTACCACATGTAGTCGACGGCGTATTCGCTGTCGGGCTCGTCGTCGGCGCGGCGGCATGCTGTCTGTATCAGTGTGTCGAGGCGGTCATAGAGTGCTTTGCCGGCGTAGTCTTCGCCTGCGATGCGTACTTTGCGGAAGCTGCCGTCGGCGTTGAGCGGTATTGATGCGTGGAACATCAGGTTGTTGTTGTGGGCCAGGTATAGCGAGCCGTGTCGGATGAGTGCCGACATGTGCTTGTTCATTTTCTCGCTGGTGCCGAAGGTGTTGTGGAGTGCGGCCATGATGTTGGCTTCTTCGGTGGTGAGGCGGTATGGGTCGTCGGGGTTGACTGTGGGGAAGTCGGTGTCGCGGAGTGTGTACTCTACCCCGTCGACGTTTACTGTGCCGCGCTGTGTGTCGATGCGTCCGAGCAGCAGTCGGTCGTCCATGCCGTAGTCGGGGTTGCGCTGTATGATTTGTCCTTCGAGTTTCCACTGCATGACGCTTATCGCTTTGTGCATCAGTGCCATTGCCTGGGTCTCTCGGCTCGAGAAGTCGTTGGCTGAGTATTTGAGCAGTGGCATGTAGTGCGACAGGTCGGTATTGCGGTATGTCTCCATGGCGTATGTGGCCAGGGGCAGGAGGTTGACTCCGTATCCTTCTTCGATGGTGTCGAGGTTGCCGTATCGGAGTGATATGCGGATGACGTTGGCTATGCATGCGTCGTTGCCGGCATATGCTCCCATCCACAGCACGTCATGGTTGCCCCACTGGATGTCGAAGCGGTGATAGTCGCAGAGGGTGTCCATTATGATATGTGCTCCGGGACCGCGGTCGAATATATCGCCTATTATATGCAGGCAGTCGATGGCGAGCCGCTGTATCAGTTCGCACATGGCTATGATGAATGCGTCGGCGCGGCGGGTGTATATGATGGTGGATATGATCTGCCTGAAGTATGCGTGCTTGTTGGCGTCGGACTCTGACTCGTGGAGCAGCTCCTGTATGATGTAGCTGAAGTCTTTGGGGAGGGCTTTGTTTACTTTCGAGCGTGTGTATTTCGACGATACGCTCTGTGCTACTTTGACGAGTCGGTTGAGTGTTATCTCGTACCACTCGGCCATGTCGGTCTCGCTTTCCTTGACGAGTTTGAGTTTCTCGTCGGGGTAGTATATCAGGGTGCAGAGGTCTTTTTTCTCCGATTCTCTGAGCGAGTTCTCGAATATTTCGTTCACTTTCCTCTTGATGGTTCCCGACGCGTTCTTGAGGACGTGCTGGAATGCCTCGTACTCGCCGTGCACATCCGAGAGGAAGTGCTCGGTGCCTTTGGGCAGGTTGAGGATGGCGTCAAGATTTATTATCTCGGAGCTTGCGGCAGCCAGTGTGGGGAATGAGCGGGCGAGCAGCTGTAGGTAGCGGATGTCCTCTCTGAGTTCTTTGGTGGGATAGTGAATATAGTTTGTCATGGTGTCTGTGGTCTCGATGTCGTGCGGGAGAGAGTGTGTGTGCAACACGGCTGCAAAATTAGCAATTTTGTTTTTAAGTCGGGCTGAATATCCTGCCAAAAAATCATGGTGCGGCAGGATGATTAGGTGTTTGTGCGACGGCAGTCGTATTAATCGGTATATGAGAAGTATTGTTGCATTCGTTTTCTTGATGCTGCTGTCCCTTCCGGCGATGTCGGGCGGCATTTTCGATTATTGTTCGGGCGAGGCCGGACGCAAGGCCTGTATCCGTCTGCCCAAGGGCGGCAAGTATGTCAGGGCTATCCTCTATTGCCATCAGAATATGACGGAGGAGGTTCTTTTCCGCAGCCCGGTCTTCACCGGCAGGATGGATTCGCTGGGCGTGGCGATGGCGTTTGTGCAGAGCGGCTCGCAGAACTGGGATGTCTCGACCGGCTGTGGCGAACGCTTCGACTCGATAATGGCTGATTTTGCCCGCGGCACCCGCCACCCCGAGATACTATCGGCGCCTGTGATACCTTTCGGACACTCGGCGCAGGCTACTTTTCCGTGGAATTTCGCGGCGTGGAATCCCGACAGGACTCTCTGCGTCATTTCGTTCCACGGCGACGCGCCCCGCACCAATCTGTGCGGATACGGCAGGGCGAATATCGAGTGGGGGCGCACACGCAACATCGACTCTATCGCCGGGCTGATGGTTATGGGCGAGTACGAGTGGTGGGAGGCGCGACTGCGTCCGGCGCTGGCATTCAGGATGATGTACCCCGAGAGCCGTATCTCGCTGCTGTGCGACACGGGCAGGGGGCACTTCGACATGAGCGAGGAGACGATGCTCTATATTGCGGCATTCATCGAGAAGTCGCTGGCGAATCCGCGTCCGTCGGGCGGCACGATGCTCTCGCGGTGGTTTGCCGACGGCTCGGTGAGCGATGACCCGCACGAGATGTTCTGGTACCACGACGAGGAGATGGCCGCCATGACGCGCCGGCGCCACGAAGCCCACGCCGGAAAGAGGATGCAGTATGTGTCGGCCAGAATTGACGGTGCCATCGTGCCCTACGACACGACGGCACACATTAAGCTCAGTGCGACAGTGCCCGGCCGTACCATCCGCATCGAGCCCGTCTTCACCGACGAGACGCGCACAGCTGTCAGCGGCGAACATGCGCCGACAAAGCCGCGCGTCGTCCTCATCTCCGGTCCGGCAGTGCGGGTCGACGAGTATACGTTCGAGTACGACCCCGACTATTTCGGGGCTGACCCGCGCAGGCTGTGGTCTGGCATAACATTCTGCATCGAGGCCGACGGCGACAGCATCTATAAGCCTGCCGTGCAGGAGCTGAACATACGTCTACGCTAAGGTATCCGGTCATTGTTACTTTCATTTCCGTAACAACCGGACCACTTCGCCGACCCACAGGACGAGCGACGAGGCACCGAGGATTATGAGCCAGTCGGCGACGCGCAGAGGCTCGACGCTAAAGAAACGGCCGCCGAAGGTGACGATAATCACCTGCCCCACCACTATAATAAGCGCCGTCAGCCCGAAGCCGGAGCAGCCCCTGAGAGGCAGCGCCGACCGTCCGGTGGCAAACGCGCGGGCATTGAACATGTTCCAGAACTGGAGGAAGACAAAGGTGGTGAA
>JAICZO010000317.1 GCA_029057255.1 Muribaculaceae bacterium
CAAGCGTGTCGACCCCGACTTCAAGAAGCTCGGCCCGAAGTTCGGCAAGCAGATGAAGCAGGCCGCCGCTCTGATAAAGTCGCTTGACCGCGAGAGCATCGCCGCTCTCGAGCGCGACGGCTCGATAACACTTGACATCGACGGCACTCAGACTGTTGTCGACATCGCCGACGTCAAAATTATCTCCGAGGATATGCCCGGCTGGCTCGTGGCAAACGAAGGCTCGCTGACCGTGGCCCTCGACATCGACGTCACTCCCGAGCTCTTCCGCGAGGGTCTCGCCCGCGAGATCATCAACCGCGTGCAGAATATCCGCAAGAAACGTGACTACGACATAACCGACCACATCAACATCGTCTTCCTGCCCTGCGCCGAAGTCGAGGAAGTGACCCGTGAGTACGGCGAGTACATCGCCGCCCAGGTGCTTGCCGACAGCATCGCCGTGGACGAAAAGGTCGATGCAGCTGCTGTTGAGATTCTCGACATCGACGATCTCAAGCTCGGCGCCGTAATCACCTTAGCCTGATAAATGATATGAGTGCGGCGGCAGCTACAGCTCTCGCCGCACTCGTCTTTTTACCATAATTTGTAAATTCACTCCCAATGAGCGAACAGTTACGTTACTCCGACGAAGAACTCGAGGAGTTCCGCCAGATAATACTCGCAAAACTCGAGAACGCCACAAACCTCTACGATGAGCTGTGTGCGAGTCTCCGTAACAACGACGGCAACGACACCGCCGACACGTCGCCGACATTCAAGGTGCTCGAAGAAGGCGCCAACGTGCTCGAGCGCGAGGCTACGGCGCGTCTGGCCGAGCGTCAGCGTCAGTTCATATCGCATCTCAAGGCCGCTCTCGTCCGTATCGACAACAAGACATACGGCATCTGCCGCGCTTCAGGCAAGCTGATACCGAAGGAGCGCCTGCGCGCAGTGCCCCACGCAACTCTCTGTGTGGAAGAGAAGAACAACCCCAGGCACTGATACTGATATGACATTGACTAAGAACAGCAGGCTCGCGCTGATAGCGTGGGCCGTGATTGCTGCGGTCATAATCATCGACCAGGCTGTCAAGCTGTGGGTGAAGACACATTTCTATCTCGGTGAGGACATCGAGATTCTCTCCTGGTTTCATCTTCGCTTCATCCAGAACAACGGCATGGCCTTCGGCATCGAGCTTGGCAGCAAGCTCTTCCTGACACTTTTCAGGATGGTGCTCGTCGGTTTCCTCGTGTGGTATATCGTAAGGCTCGTGCGGGCGGCCAGAGTGCCGGCCGGCTATATGGCAGCCGTGGCGCTTGTCACGGCCGGAGCCTTCGGCAACATCGTCGACTGCGTGTTCTACGGCGAGATATTCAACAATCCCTATCCGCCTCAGACCGCATCGTTTGTGCCGTGGGGCGAGGGCTACGGCGGCATATTCCACGGCTACGTGGTCGATATGCTTTACTTCCCGCTGTTCTCTTTCCGCTGGCCGCAGTGGATGCCTGTTGTCGGCGGTGACATGTTCTCGTTCTTCGACCCTGTGTTCAACATCGCCGATGCTGCCATAACGGTGGGTATGGCCATGATTATATTGTTCTACAGCAAGTGGATAGGTACTGTCTCCGAGCATGAGAAAGTGTCTTGAAATACTGCTCGTGGCGCTTGCCGCCGTGTCTTGCTCCAAAACTCCGTCGGGCATCATCGAGCCTGAGGAGATGGCGCAGCTCATGGCCGACATACACACCGGTGAGGCGGTGGTCGACATGAACCGCCGTGACTATCCCACCGACTCGGCAAGGCAGGCTTTCAAGCAGTCGGTCTATGCCCGGCACGGTTTCACGTCGGCGCAGGTCGACTCCTCCTTCGTCTGGTACGGACGCAACATATCCTACTACATGGAAGTCTACGACCGCACCATCGAGATTCTCGAGCATCGCCTTATCGAGACGGGCAACCGTATCGCCGCCGAGGCCGCGCTGTCGGTGGCAGGCGACTCGGTGGACGTGTGGTCGGCGCCGAAGTTCATAAGCGTGGGCGACCGCGTGCCCTCCAAAGCGGTGACTTTCCGCTTCGGACGCGACGAGAACTGGGAGCGTGGCGACATGTATACATGGCGCGCAAAGGTGTTCAACAACAGCGACGACGCTTCGTCGTGGACAATGGTGGCCGAGTATGCCGACGGCACTGTCGAGTTACTTGACCAGAACATGACCGGTGACGGCTGGAAGGAGATGACGCTTATCACGGACTCTACTCTCGACCTGACAAGGATATACGGTGCTATCGAGGCTGTAAACCGCCCCGGCACTTCGCTCCGTTTCGACAGCATCGAGATGGTGCGCAAGCGTGTCAATCCCGAGCGATACACCCGCCGCTACTCGCTGCGCAAGCTCTATAAGGTATTTGACCCCGTCGAAATAAAGAATGATACAGTCGCCGCTGCAAAAGAGTAGGAGAGTGCTCGCACATCGCGTGGTGCTCGGCGATACGGTGCACCCGATGGCTGTCGTGTCGCTGACCGACGATGGCTCCGGAGCCTTCGGTGTCGAAGTGGTGCCTTTTGCCGGCGAGATACACTCGACGTCGTTCCACAGCGGGACGGTCGTGGTGCGCCGGGGCGACGGCGAGCTGTGGCGGACGCCCGACGACGGCCGTCCGTACCTGTCTCTCGAGTAATAAAGAATATAAATAACCTGTCTATTATACACAACTGGAGCAGCCGACGCCGAGTCGCGGGTAGATGT
>JAICZO010000318.1 GCA_029057255.1 Muribaculaceae bacterium
AGAAAACATCGGTCGGCCGAGGAAACCTGTCGTTCTCGACTGTCAACCTCGTCCGCATAGCCATCGAATGCATGAACATATGCGATAAAGACGAGCGACTCGCCCTGTTCTTCCGCAAGCTCGACGAAGTACTCGAAATAACCGCCCGACAGCTCAACGACCGCTTCAACTTCCAGAAGACAGCCCTCGCCAAACAGTTCCCGCTCCTGATGTCAAAGCTGTGGAACGGCGGCGAGACCCTCCGCCCCGAAGATACCATAGAGCCTGTCATCAACCAGGGAACTCTCGGCATCGGATTCATCGGCCTTGCAGAGTGCCTGATAGCCCTCACCGGCAAACACCACGGCGAAAGCGCCGAAGCGCAGGAGTTAGGCCTCCGTATCGTCAGCCACATGCGTAGCCGCGTCAACGACTTCTGCGAGAGATACAAGCACAACTACTCCGTGCTCGCAACTCCCGCCGAGGGCCTCTCCGGCAAGTTCACCGCCAAAGACCGCAAGTCGTTCGGCATAATCCCCGGCATCACCGACAAGATATACTATACCAACTCCACCCACGTACCAGTATACTATAAGTGCAGCCCCCGCCACAAAGCCGAAGTCGAGGCACCCTACCATGCCCTCACCGGTGGCGGCCACATCTTCTATGTCGAGATTGACGGCGATGCCACACACAACCCCGACGCCATCGCCGACATCGTGGACCTGATGGACAAATACAATATCGGCTACGGCTCCGTTAACCATAACCGCAACCGCTGCATGGAGTGCGGTTATGAAGATGCCGCAGCAGACCTCGACGAGTGCCCCGTATGCCACAGCAAAGCCATCGACCGCCTGCAGCGTATAACAGGATACCTCGTCGGCACTACTGACCGCTGGAACAACGCCAAGCTTGCCGAACTAAACGACCGCATCGTACATGAATGACACCTTGCGCGTAGTGCGGATTCTCGAGGGCACGTCTGTCGACGGCCCCGGACTCCGCACATCCCTCTATCTTGCCGGTTGCGCACACCGCTGTCCGGGCTGCCACAACAGCCATACCTGGCCCTTCGACAGCGGTCAGGATATGACGATAGACAGGATAATGGAGACAATCCGCTACAACGGTTTCAACGTGACCCTGTCAGGCGGAGATCCGCTCTACCAGGCCGCGGCGCTGCTCCCACTTGCCAAGGCGATAAAAGACGAGGGATACACCCTGTGGTGCTACACAGGCTTCGAATACGAGGATATTGACGACCCCGACATGCTCGCGCTGCTCGCCTATGTCGATGTCCTTGTCGACGGCCCCTATGTCGAAGCTCTGCGCGACACATCACTGCGCTTCAGAGGCTCATCCAACCAGAGGCTCATCGACATGCAGGCGACGAGCCGGGCCGGAAGCGTCGTCGAATATAAATACTGAAATAACGAAGGCAGTCAGGACTCTCTATCTGACTGCCTTCCGTTTCTTTGTATATGCCGCCCGGACAATTTCGTATGCTCTCCGTGTGTAAGCATATATATCGCTGTCGGCAATGTCGCCGCCCATATCGAGCTGCACCCAGTGGCGGAGACTCTGATTGACAGGATTGCTTACCGACCAATACTTCATGCGTATCTGTTCCGCCTCATCAGGAGTCGACTTGACAGTCACCGATGTGAACCTGTCCATATCCACAAAGCAGAACATATGGTCGAGGACATAGAATACAAGTATCGAGTCATAGCGGCGCGCAAACTTCCCGAATGGCATTTTCTCGGTAACGCCCTCCATCGAGAGGCAATATTCTCTGAAACGCTCAATGTCCATTTTTCAGCCGGTTTATCAGCGCTATGGTAAAATGTGCGAAGATGCCATAGACAAGAGTCGCCATCAGAGCCATACCCTCGTTGATTAACACAAGGCTCGACAAAGGCATGGCGCAATCCTGCCGCGACTGATCAAAAGCCGCAAGCAACGAGCATACCGACAGCACCGCGAAAACCGCAATCATCGACATTGCAGCCCAACCGAATACATATTTACCAATCCGTATCATAACAGTATAATAAGTCAGGTACAAAGTTAGTCATTTTTTTGGGGAATATCGTATCGCCGGCCATAATGCAAAAACTCCGGGGAGCCCTGCGACGGACTTCCCGGAGCATTAAACCTTTAAGGAGGTATGCGGATTATGCCTTGTTCTTGATGATCATAACCTCAATGATAGAGATAGCGATCTGCTCGGGAATCTGCAGAGACTCGGCGAGCTGATTGATGATCTCCTTCTCCTCTTCTTCAACTACACCGTCGGCAAGCGCGATGTCGACAGCGCAGGCAAAAGATGTGAGCTTAAGATCCTCGGGGAGGCCTTCAACCGACGAAGCTACGAGAGCGCTTGCGCCCTGGCTCTTGAGGATGCGGAACAGCTTGTCGAACATTTTGTCGAAAGCCGGGCCGGAGAAGTTATCGTAGAGACGAAGGCGACGGATATAGTTGACGATTCCGTCCCATTCTGACTGCGAGATGCTGCCGTCTGCGCCGGCCATAGCCAGGGCGATACCGGCAAACGCCTCCTGCTTGGAGAGCTTGTCCTCCTCGGGTACTGCATTGAAAATCTTATCGAAAAGTCCCATGATAGAAG
>JAICZO010000319.1 GCA_029057255.1 Muribaculaceae bacterium
GATGGATACGGCTACGAATACTGCGGCGAATGTGCATGCGACGATGTTGAGGCGGGGTAGTCGCGACAGTAAGGTGTATGCTATGGCGCCGTATGCCCAGATGTTGAATGTGGCTACGTAGAGGCGGCTGGGGGAGATGCCGTACTGGCCGATGCGGTAGAAGATGGCGACGCTCATGAGGAGGAGCAGGGGGAGGAGCAGTGCGGGGAGCAGGCGTGTGGCTATGGTTGCGAGTCGTTTTGCTGTCGGGCGTGATTCGCTGACGTGCAGGTAGCCCTGCATGCCGTATATGACGGCGAGTACTGTTGCTGTCAGTCCTGTGACCATGCTGCAGACGGAGCCTTTGGGGAGTTCCCAGGTCAGGAGGATTTTGATGCCGTATACATATAGGATGAGCATGTAGACGGCGCATATGGGCAGCACTACGTTTTTGCACAGGGCGCTGATTGACAGATAGGCTTGTTCGGGTCGCGAAGTGGCGGTGTCGGTCGGCAGGTAGCGCATGAAGATGAGTACGGGCAGCAGTCCGGCGAAGAGTACCATTGCTGTGGTAAGTACTCTGAATTCGTTGACTCTGAAGAGTACCTCTAAGGTGAAGTATATGATGCTTAATGCGAATGACAGAATCATGGCTACGAGCAGGGCTACTGCGAGTGCGTTGATGGCTGCCATTGTGTATGCCCACAGCCGCGAGATGTTGGCGCTGCGTCGACCGGGGATGAAGAATATGCCTGTTACTGCAGCGGTGTATGCTGCGCTGTAGCCTATCATGCGCTGCGACGAGAATGTCGCGTCGGTCAGGTAGAGTACTGCGAAGTTTATTATTGTGAAGGCTACGACTGCTACCTGGAGCAGGAGGGGTTTGGTGCCCGGTTTCATGACCGACGACCACTGGTAGGCTGCGAGGGAGAGCAGGGTGCCGAGCGTGAGGCTTATCAGGAGGGAGATTTCGGTGTGCTCGGGTATACTGATGATGTCCCAGATTTCATATAACGCGTAGAGCGTGAGCAGGGTGGCGAATACTACTGTGACGGGTCGGTCGCTGCATACTTTTTCGAAGTCGGCGATAAGGTTTCGCGGCGACAGGAATTCAGACAGTTTCCGGCTGCCTTTCGGGCGTTGTTGAGGAGAATCAGTAGGGGTCATAACTCGGCTGCTTTAAGTTTTTCGGCATTTTCGGCGATAATCAGGTGGTCTATTACGTCCTGGATGTCTCCGTCGACGAATGCCTGGAGATTATATATGGTGTAGTTTATGCGGTGGTCGGTGATACGCCCCTGTGGGTAGTTGTAGGTTCTGATTTTGGCAGAGCGGTCGCCGGTGCTGACGAGGGTCTTGCGTCACAAACCGATGTAGTCCAGCTATTTCAGGTGTTCCAAGTCGTATATTAATGTTCTTAGG
>JAICZO010000032.1 GCA_029057255.1 Muribaculaceae bacterium
ACCCGGCATAGTCGATGCCGGTGCGACCACCGCCTGACAATACATTCGAGAATAATGTGAACTTGTCTGACACTGATTTATTGACCTGTAGTGAGCCTCGCAGAAACCATGAAGTTTCATCAGCAAGGTTTTCGATAGATTCGGCTCCGGCAGAATAGTGTGACGATGTGTTGTTGGCGGCAAACTCTGCCTGAAAGTTTCCGTTGACTGACCATCCTCGGCCCGGCGCCGCATACAGTTCGCTTTCCCATCCGACGGCATTGCTCTCCGACGGTGCTTCGGTATGATATGTTTCTGACGGATACAGACTCGAAAAATTGACATAACCCGACGTGCGGTGTATCGGAGTGTTGATTCGACGGTATGATATGATATTGCGGAGCGACAGGTTCTCGCTCTTGTTCCACGAAGCCCGCAAAGCCGAGCTGAAACCACGCTGCCGCTTCCGGGCCGCCTCCGTGCCGCTCTGCCGCCTGACAGCTGCGGACTCCAGCCGGTAAGTCTCGTCCGTCTCCGACCCTATATGCGGGTTGTAGTCATAGTCGCCCGACACCATGATGTCATACTCCATCCTGCGGCAGGCGAACTTGGAGTACACCGAAGCCTCACCGCTATGCACCATAAAGCGCTCCTTGCCGCTGAGCTTTGTATACCCTCCGTAAGCATACGTGCGGGTGACGAAGTTCACGACATGCTGCGCGCGCTGAAACCTCGGGTCGTCAGGGTAATCGAGATACTCAACCCTCTTCACGTCACTCGTGTTCAGCCCGCTGACATCCTCGTCAGTAGCCGGATGATAATTGATAAACAGACTTACGCCTTGATTATCGGCCGTCTTGACAGTTTCGGCTATCGGATTGACACTCAGCTGCGGGATGTTCATGGCGGCAAGCAGCGAGATGCCGCCCGCGGCCGTGGACTTCTGATTCGCTGTCGGGATATAGACAGTCTTGACAGCGTCGGCCCGCTGTGTTGCGGCGACTACAGTAATCTCTCCAAGCTCGTTGACCGCCATCGAGTCAGGCTCGGCGGTCTGTCCCTGAGATACCAAAGGGAGCATCATCAATATAAGCATGCAATGTTTCATGTCGCGAAATTATACTGCCTTGTCTTATCCGATGCTTATTCACCCTTATTTAGTCTTAAACTTGCAGCCGGCATCGCTTCACCTTAGCCGTTTTTTATTACCTTTGCTACGGATATGAAACACTTCAGGCTCATTCTCACGTCGATGCGCATCATAGTCACGTTGCTGTTTGCCGCCAACGTGGTCTTCATGGTGCAGCTCTATAATTCGATAAAAGAGCGATATATAAATGATGTCGAACAATGTCTGACCCGCGCCGACCATATCGAGACGGTCGACCGCATAATAGATGCCGGCCTCGGAGATGACGACAATGTCTTATGGCTCAATATAGGGCTGCAGAAATCGGACGTCGGCTCTGCCTCCAAGCCCGAAGAGCTGCAGCGGCTGGACTACTCACAGGGCTACCGCAGGGTCGACAGGCAGATATTGTCGATAATAGCGCAACATCTTCATGCCAACATATTAACCGACCGCATAGGCAAGCCCGACATCCCGAAAATGGAAGAGGCCTTTCGCCGCGACCTGAATTTCTCGGGCTTCTATCCCGAAGAAGTATACATCGTCGAGCCGGGCGGCACTATCGAATGCTCTCCCGACCTATGGGAGATAGTGTACAGGGTCAGCGGCGACATCGTATACTATGCGTATATATCGCCACTCACCGGGAATATACTGGGTGAGATGAGCGGCGTCATCGCCACGTCAGCTTTGATAGCCCTTGTGCTGACATTCGGGTTCCGCTATCTGCTGCATGTCATACAGCGGCTGCGCTCTATCGAGGAGATGAAAGATGACTTCACCAACAATATGACACATGAGCTGAAAACGCCCATCGCGATAGCTTATGCCGCAAACGACTCGCTGCTGCAGTTCCCTGACCCTACGGACGAGGAGCGCACCAAGAAATATCTGACGGCGGCACTCGAGCAGCTGACCAAACTCACCGGGCTGGTAGAGAGCATCCTCGCCATGAGCATGGAGCGCCGCAAACATCTGACCATGCAGACCGAGAAGGTGTCGCTGAAGACTTTCCTGACGTCTGTCATCGAACAGCAGAAGCTCAAGGCCGGCAAACCCTGCGACATAGCACTGGAGTGCCCCGACGATGCAGCTGTCGAGGCCGACCCGACGCACTTCTCCAATGTGATAGGCAACCTTATCGACAACAGCATCAAGTACTCCGGCGACTCGGTCTCGATTCTAATCAAGGCTGACGCGAACAGCTTGTCGGTGTCGGACAACGGGATAGGCATACCCGAGAAGGCCTTGCCCGAGATTTTCAACAAATTCTACCGCGTGCCGCACGGCAACAGAAGTGATGTGAGAGGATACGGCATCGGGCTTTTCTACGTGAAGTCTATCATAGACAAACACGGCTGGTCTATCGACGTGACAAGCCGACTGAACAAAGGCTCCAGATTCACTATAACATTCAGCAGACAATGAGCGACACTATACTATTGGTTGAAGACGACTCCACCCTGTCGATGATTATATCAGAGACTTTGCAGCGCGACGGCTTCGAAGTCCTGACTGCCGGCAACGGCGAGGAAGGGCTGAGGATATTCACCGGGCGCGGCGCCGACATGATAGTAGCCGATGTGATGATGCCCCGCATGGACGGCTTCGACATGGGACGGCGCATCCGGCAGATCGACAAGAATGTACCCCTGCTATTCCTCACCGCCAAATCGGACATCGACGATATCGTCGAGGGCTTTGAGTTAGGCGGCAACGACTATCTCAAAAAACCGTTCAGAATGCTCGAACTGATAGTCCGCATAAAGGCTCTGCTGCGCCGCAACGTCAAAGAGGACAACAGCTTCAAAATCGGCCGGTACACCCTGGACATGTCAACACAGATGCTGACGCACCCCGACAAAGAAGGCATCGAGCTATCTCTTATTGAAGCAAAACTGCTGAGAGAACTCGCCGTGAACGCCGGACAGACAGTGGAAGCGTCGACACTGATGCAGCTTATATGGCAGCGCGACGACCCCTACAGCCGCAACTCGCTCCACGGCTTCATCCACAAACTGCGGCACTATCTCCGCCACGACCCGTCAATATCTCTGCTCAACCAGCGGGGCATAGGTTACATGCTTGCTGTCAAACGATAAGGACACCGGACGACAGTTGTTGACCGACAGAGGAAATTACCCTTTCCGAGCGAGTTTGTCCATTTCCTTCTTTCTCCGTCGCTTCTCCATGAGCGAGGCGGGAGTCTCGAAGAGGAAGTCAATCCACTCCGGGCGCCTCCTGAGGGTATAACCGGTATTGCTATTTTTGCGGTACCCGGTATCGCCCGAGACCGGTTTCTGCCAGTCAAACAGAGGCTTGCCAGTCCTTTTGTGTTCAAACCGACATGTGGCGGGATTCCACTCGTAGTCGTTATAGGGAGGATAGTCCGGCAGTAACGGTGCCCAATAACCGCCCTTCCAGGGTTGGGACCGATTGTAGTAGTACCACTTCAGGCCGCCATTCGTTACTATAATATATAAAAACCAGCCGAGATAAATGACGCCTGCTATAAGCGTAAAATAGCAGAAAACCTTAAGTATCAGTCCTAAAATATAGTACAACAGTTCTTCCATAAGCAATTAGATAGTCGGTTATTAAATGTGTCACGCGCGGGACACCGTGCCGGAGTATCAACGTGACGTCCGCAGGACGTCGATTATTAAAGTAGATGGCCGGTAAAATCAAAAAAGCCGCAAATCAGTGACTTGCGGCTCTTCTGCGGAGAGGACGAGATTCGAACTCGTGGTAGGATTGCTCCTACGTCAGTTTAGCAAACTGGTGGTTTCAGCCACTC
>JAICZO010000320.1 GCA_029057255.1 Muribaculaceae bacterium
GTTTATGCTTTTAAGCTTTTTTTCAGAACTCCGAGGTGAAGTGGAAACGGATGTCGGGGAAGTCGTTCTGAGCCATCGTAAGCACAAACTGCGAGTCGGCAAGGAAGACGTCGCGGCCTTCGCGGTCGAGCGCCATAAACTGATGCTTGCGGCGCTTGAATGCCTCGAGGGCTGTCGGGCTGTCGGACTCTATCCAGCATGCCTTGTACATCGACATAGGCTCCCAGCGGCACTGTGCGCCGTACTCATGGAGGAGGCGGTACTGGATGACTTCGAACTGGAGCTGTCCGACGGTGCCGATGACGCGGCGGCCGTTGAACTGATGGTGGAAGAGCTGAGCCACGCCTTCGTCCATGAGCTGCTGGATGCCTTTGTCGAGCTGCTTTGCCTTCATGGGGTCGGCGTTCTCGATATACATGAACAGCTCGGGCGAGAACGACGGCAGGCCGCGGTAGTGGATTTCCTCGCCGGCGGTTATGGTGTCGCCGATTTTGAAGGTGCCGTTGTCGGGCACACCGACGATGTCGCCGGGGTAAGCGGTGTCGACGATGTTCTTGCGCTGCGCCATGAATGCTGTCGGGGCGGCGATGCGCAGGGTCTTGCCAGAGCGTATGTGGCGGTAGGGAGCGTTACGCTCGAAGGTGCCGGAGCATACTTTGACAAAGGCTATACAGCTGCGGTGGTTGGGGTCCATGTTGGCGTGAATCTTGAACACGAAGCCCGAGAATGCAGGCTCTTCGGGATTGACCGTGCGCTCGAGGGCGGAGACAGGACGGGGCGAGGGAGCGATGCGGACGAAGGTGTCGAGCAGCTCCTTGACGCCGAAGGTGTTGAGAGCCGAACCGAAGAAGACGGGAGCGAGACGCCCCT
Source organism: Muribaculaceae bacterium (assembly GCA_029057255.1). GTDB lineage: Bacteria > Bacteroidota > Bacteroidia > Bacteroidales > Muribaculaceae > CAG-873. The sequence goes on from JAICZO010000320.1 coordinate 871, forward strand.
CGAGATAGCGGTTCTGGTCAAAGTCGGGGTATACGCCGGCGATAAGCTCGAGGTCGTCGCGCAGCTGTGACGCAGCCTCCGGACCGACAGCGGCGTCGATGCGGGGGTCATCGACCGAGTCAATCTCCACGCGCTCGGTAGCCTTCTGCTTGTCGGGGGTGAAGAGGTCGAGAGTGTCGCCGTAGATGTTGTATACGCCCTTGAACCGGGCACCTATGCCGATAGGCCACGACAGAGGGCGCACCGAGATATGCAGTTCTGCCTCAAGCTCGTCGAGAATCTCGAAGGGGTCGCGTCCCTCGCGGTCGAGCTTGTTGACGAAAATCATCACGGGAGTGTTGCGCATGCGGCACACCTCCATGAGCTTGCGTGTCTGCATCTCGACACCCTTTGCGGCATCGACAACGATAATCACACTGTCGACGGCTGTCAGCGTGCGATAGGTGTCCTCGGCGAAATCCTGGTGGCCGGGAGTATCGAGAATGTTTATCTTATAGTCGCCATAGTTGAATCCCATCACCGAGGTTGCAACCGAGATTCCACGC
>JAICZO010000321.1 GCA_029057255.1 Muribaculaceae bacterium
AGATGTGACTAAGAGACAGCTTCACTGTCAACCGTTCCACCTTCGTCAACAAGAAGAGCCGCGAACAGTTCGAGCTCAGCTGCTACAAGCGTCTCATCGACATCTACAACGCTACTCCCAAGATTGTAGACGCTCTGATGAAACTCGAGCTCCCCAGCGGTGTGGAAGTTGAAATCAAGTGCTGATACCACACAACGTATAATATCACCTCACAATAAACAATCAAATTAACAGAGAAATGCCAGGATTAATTGGAAAGAAAATCGGAATGACATCCGTTTTCAGTGCCGACGGCCGCAACGTGCCGTGCACTGTTATCGAAGTAGGTCCTTGTGTTGTTACTCAGGTTAAGACGGTAGAGACCGACGGCTACGAGGCTCTCCAGCTCGGATTCGAAGAGCAGAAGGAGAAACACCTCACACAGCCCGAGCTCGGCCACTTCCGCAAAGCCGGCGTAGCACCCAAGCGCCACTTGGCCGAGTTCAAAGGATTTGAAGGCGAGTACAAGCTCGGCGACACTATCGGCGCCGACTTCTTCACCGAAGCAGACTTCGTAGACGTAGTAGGCACTTCGAAAGGTAAGGGCTTCCAGGGCGTCGTTAAGCGTCACGGCTTCGGTGGTGTAGGCCAGAGCACACACGGCCAGCACAACCGCCTCCGCGCTCCCGGTTCGGTCGGTGCATGTTCGTACCCCGCAAAGGTATTCAAAGGCATGCGCATGGCAGGCCAGACAGGCAACGAACGCGTTACCGTTCAAAACCTTCAGATCATCAAAGTGATACCCGAACACAACCTTATCATGATCAAAGGTTCTGTTCCCGGTGCCAAAGGTTCAATCGTCTTAATTGAGAAATAAACATGGAACTCGCAGTATACAACCAGCAAGGCCAGGATACAGGCCGCCGCGTAACCCTCAACGACGAGGTTTTCGCTATCGAGCCCAACGAGCACGCCCTTTATCTCGACGTTAAGCAATACCTTGCCAACCAGCGCCAGGGCACTCACAAGTCAAAAGAACGCAGCGAAGTCAGCGGTTCTACCCGTAAGCTCCACAAGCAGAAAGGTGGCGGCGGCAGCCGTATCGGTGACATCAACTCGCCCGTTCTCGTAGGTGGTGGCCGTGTATTCGGTCCCCGTCCCCGTGACTACCGCTTCAAACTCAACAAGAAAGTAAAAGACCTCGCACGTCGCTCGGCCCTCAGCCTCAAGGCTGCTGCCGGCGAAATCGTTGTGGTTGACAACATCGCTTTCGAAGCACCCAAAACTAAAGAATTCGTAAACTTTGCTAAAAATATTAAAGTTGACGGCAAAAAGGTTCTCGTAGTTTTGTCAGACAAAAATAATAACGTATATTTGTCGATGCGTAACGTGCCCGATGCGAAGATTATGACTGCATCGGACATTAACACGTATGCAGTGCTCAACAACAACGCGCTTGTTCTCACAGAGGCAAGCGTCGAAGTGCTTAACAAACTCTAATCCACCGGAGGTAACACACAAATGGAAATCTCGATTAAACCCATCATTACCGAAAGAGCAACCAAGCTTTCTGAAAAGCGCAATTGCTACACTTTCCGCGTGTCACCCGACGCCAACAAATATCAGATCAAAGCTCTCATCGAGCAGATCTACGGCGTGAAAGTGGAAAGCGTCAACACAGCCATCATGCGCGGCAAAAACAAGTCGCGCTGGACAAAGAGCGGTCTTCTCAAAGGCAAAACAGCCGCATGGAAGAAAGCTTACGTGACCGTCGCTGACGGACAGTCCATCGAATTCTTTAGCAACATCTAATAAACAATGGCAGTAAGAAAATTCAAGCCCACAACCCCGGGCCAACGTCACAAAGTTATCGGTGTTTTCAAAGGTACCATCACTGCTACAACACCGGAAAAATCTCTTACAGTCGGTAAGCGCGCCTCCGGCGGTCGCAACAACGAAGGCCACCTCACCACTCGCTACCTTGGTGGTGGGCACAAGCGTAAATACCGTATCATTGACTTTAAGAGAAATCGCGACGGTATACCTGCAGTAGTAAAGACGATCGAGTACGACCCCAACCGCTCGGCCCGTATCGCTCTTCTCTGCTATGCTGACGGCGTGAAAACCTACATCATCGCCCCCAACGGCCTCGAAGTAGGTACAACACTCCTCAGCGGTCCCGACGCCGCTCCCGAAGTAGGAAACGCTCTTCCTCTGAACAAGATCCCCGTCGGTACCGTAATCCACTGCATCGAACTCCGTCCCGGCCAGGGTGCCTTCATGGCACGCTCAGCCGGCACTTTCGCCCAGCTCGTTTCCCGAGAAGGAAACTACGCTATCATCAAATTACCTTCAGGCGAGACCCGCAAAGTCCTCGCCGAGTGCAAAGCTACAATCGGCACCGTCGGTAACAGCGAGCACTCCCTCGAACGCTCCGGCAAGGCCGGTCGCAGCCGCTGGCTCGGCCGTCGTCCCCGCAACCGCGGCGTAGTCATGAACCCTGTCGATCACCCCATGGGTGGTGGTGAAGGCCGCGCTTCAGGTGGTCATCCCCGCAGCCGCAAGGGTCTCTACAGCAAGGGTCTTAAGACTCGTGCGCCCAAGAAGCAGTCGAGCAAGTACATTATCGAGAGAAGAAAAAAGAAGTAATCTGAAATAGCAAGCAATTATGAGCCGTTCATTAAAAAAAGGCCCCTTTATCAGCGTCAAGCTCGAAAAGAAAGTGGCTGCCATGGCTGCCTCCGGCAAAAGCAACGTCATCAAGACCTGGAGCCGCGCTTCCATGATCGCCCCTGAGTTCGTCGGCCACACCTTCGCTGTGCACAATGGCAACAAATTCATCCCTGTCTACGTGACCGAAAACATGGTAGGCCACAAGCTCGGTGAATTCGCCCCCACCCGCACATTCCGCGGCCACGCCGGCAACAAGAAAAAATAATAGGGTCTGATAACATTAATCATCGAATAAAAAAGACGACTAAATACAATGGGTGAAAGAAAAAGATTATCAGCCAACCGTCGCAAGGAGGAAAACAAGAGCATAGCTTTCGCTAAGCTGCTCAACGTGCCCACCTCCCCCCGCAAAATGCGTCTGGTAGCCGACATGGTGCGTGGTAAAGAAGTGTTCCGCGCACTCGGCATCCTGAAATTCTCCAACAAGGAAGCTGCTGCCCGCCTCGAGAAGCTCGTGCGCTCGGCAGTCGCCAACTGGGAAGAGAAAAACGAGCGTAAAGCCGAAGACGGCGAGCTCTACATCAGCACTATCTACGTCAACTGCGCTCCCATGCTAAAGCGTCTCCGCACAGCCCCCCAGGGCCGCGGCTACCGCATCCGCAAGCGCTCCAACCACGTCACAGTGATCGTTGACACAATCGAAAACAATAAAAATACCGAGGCATAATAACTATGGGACAGAAAGTTAATCCTATTAGCAACCGCCTGGGCGTTATCCGCGGCTGGGACTCCAACTGGTCTGAGAAAGGCAAATACCCCGACAACATCCTCGAAGACTACAAACTCCGCGAATACCTCAACGTGCGCCTGGCAAAATGCAGTGTCTCGCGTATCGTAATCGAGCGCACGCTCAAGCTCATCACAATCACCGTCTGCACATCGCGTCCCGGCCTTATCATCGGCAAGGGCGGTCAGGAAGTCGAGAAGCTCAAAGAAGAGCTCAAGAAAGTAACTGACAAGGACGTGCAGATCAACATCTACGAAGTAAAGCGCCCCGAGCTCGACGCAGAGATCGTCGCTTCGACAATCGCTCGCCAGATCGAAGGCAAGGTGGCATACCGCCGTGCAGTCAAGATGGCAGTCGCTTCGACAATGCGCGCCGGCGCCGAAGGCGTCAAGATCCAGGTCAGCGGACGTCTCAACGGTGCTGAAATGGCTCGCTCCGAGATGTTCAAGGAAGGCCGCACACCCCTCCACACACTCCGTGCCGACATCGACTACGCTCTCGTAGAAGCACACACCAAAGTAGGTGTTATCGGCGTCAAGGTATGGATCTGCCGCGGTGAAGTGTATGGCAAGCGTGACCTCGCTCCCTCGTTCACAAACAACCAGAAAGAAGGCCGCGGCCCTGCCGGTAAAGGAAGAGAGCGCCGCAACGGTTTCCGCTCTTCCAAAAACAACCGTTAAACTCTGAAAGCACAACACAATGTTACAGCCTAAGAAAACCAAATTCCGCCGCGCCCAGAAAGGTCGCATGAAGGGCAATGCCCAGCGTGGCAACCAGCTCGCCTTCGGCTCGTTCGGCATCAAGACCCTCGAGTCGAAGTGGATTACCGGTCGCCAGATCGAAGCTGCCCGTATTGCCGTGACACGTTATATGCAGCGTCAGGGTCAGATCTGGATCCGCATCTTCCCCGACAAACCTATCACCAAGAAGCCTGCCGAAGTGCGTATGGGTAAAGGTAAAGGTTCGCCCGAAGGATTCGTGGCTCCCGTCACCCC
>JAICZO010000322.1 GCA_029057255.1 Muribaculaceae bacterium
CACAAGATAACGCGCGCGCATGCCGGCGGCGACAGCATCGAGCTGGTCCGCAACCCCGACATTGCAGCCACGCTCGGCCGTGAGCGCAGGGCAGGGCAGGTGCTCGTGGGCTTCGCTCTCGAGACTGACAACGGCCCGGCGAACGCACGCGAGAAACTCGCCCGCAAGAATCTCGACATGATTGTGCTCAACACTCTCGCCGACAAGGGCGCCGGCTTCGGCGTCGACACAAACAAGGTGACTGTCATCACGGCAGACTCCGAGACAACATTCCCTCTCAAAAGCAAGGCCGAGGTGGCATCCGACATCCTCGACTGCATAACTCCTCTTATATGAAACGCTCTCTCTCCCTATTGCTGACACTCGCGTCAATGGCCGGAGCCTTGTCGGCCCAGGAGCTAAATTGTCAGGTATCGGTCAACAGCGACCAGATATCGGGCACCAACAAGCAGGTCTTCGAGACACTTCAGCAGGCTGTCAACGACTATATGAACACCACTGTCTTCACCAACGCGCAGTTCGCCGTCAACGAGAAGATAGAATGCCGCATGTTCTTCACCATCAAGGAGTACAACGACGATGTGATGTCGGGCGACCTGCAGGTGCAGGCCCTCCGCCCGGTATACAACAGTTCGTATACGACGACACTGATAAACTTCAAGGACACCAAGATTGACTTCACCTACCGCGAGAACGAGCCGCTTGTCTACTCGGTCAACAATATGGAGAGCCAGCTGACGGCCATCCTCAACTTCTATGCCTTCCTGATTCTTGCCGTCGACTTCGACTCCTTCTCCCCCAAGGGCGGCGAGCCATACTTCGAGCGGCTGGCGATGATAGTGCAGATGGCGCAGTCGGCGGGCGAGAGCGGCTGGAAGGCCTTCGAGGATACGAAGAACCGCTCGGCGGTGCTCAGCTCCTTCACCGACCCGCAGACGTCGGGCATACGCGACCTCATGTACAAGTACCACCGCCAGGGCCTTGACAACATGGCGGTATCGGTCGACAAGGGGCGCGCTGCCGTGACAGAGAGTCTCGACTCGATTGCCAAGATATACTCGACCTCGCCCATGTCAGTGTCG
>JAICZO010000323.1 GCA_029057255.1 Muribaculaceae bacterium
CGCCCCGACGGATACCACGACTTAGAGACGGTGATGGTGCCGGTAGGCTGGACCGACGTCCTCGAGATGGTACCGTCAGAGAAAGGCGGCTCGTTCACCCTCACTGGCTCGAGCCTCGGAGGATGCCCGCCGGAGAAAAACCTTGTCATCAAAGCCCTTAGGGCGCTCGAGACGCATATCGGCGAGGCGCTGCCGCCGCTCGACATCTATCTCCGCAAGAATATTCCGGACGGTGCCGGACTCGGAGGCGGTTCTGCCGATGCCTCCTTTGCCATCCGCGGCGCCAACGAGATTTTCGGCCTCGGCATGACCGACGCCGAGATGGCATCTGTGGCCGCGAAGGTGGGCGCCGACTGCCCCTTCTTCATCTACAACCGTCCGATGCTCGCAAGGGGTATAGGCGAGATTCTGACTCCGATCGACATACCGGGCGCCGAAGCCTTCCACATAGCCATAGCCAAGCCCGAGACCGAAGCTGTGTCGACCAAAGACGCCTACGCGGGCATAAGCCCGGCCGAGCTGCCCGAGGGCACAAGCCTGGCCGAAGCGCTCCGCGCGCCCGCCCCCGGCTGGCGGGAGAGGGGCATCGTCGTCAACGACTTCGAGCCGTCGGTATTCGCCATACGACCCGCCATCGAAGACACTCTGAGGCGCATGCAGGACTGTGGCGCAGCATACGCCGCCATGAGCGGTTCGGGCGCGGCAGTCTTCGGACTGTTCACGTCTGCCAAAATGGCAGAAGAGGCTGCGGCGCGCTTCGACGGTTGCCGCACATGGCACGGACCTCTCGGCGTAAGCTGAAAGACTGCTGAACGTTATTGCCCTTTATTTTGTTGTATTTTTAGCAATGCGGCCGATTTAACACATTTTGGCTGAGTTTTTGTATTGGAACATTTCAGAACAGCACAGCATAATTATGAGCAAGAAAAATCAAAATATAAACAAAGAGACCAAGGAGCAGCCCAAGACGGAAGAAGCTCCTGAAATCATGGATATTATCGACGACGAGAACACCGAGATGGCCGAAGAGACTGCCGAGATGGCCGAGAACGCCCGTCTGCAGGACGAGCTCGACGCCGCACGTGCCGAAATCGAGAAGGAGAAGAAAGAATACCTCTTCCTGATGGCCGACTTCGACAACTACCGCAAGCGTGTCACCCGCGAGAAGGCAGACATCCTCAAGAACGCCGGCGAGAAAGTGCTCTTCGGACTGCTGCCCATAGTCGACGACTTCGAGCGCGGCCTCGCTGCCACTGCCGGCGACGCCGACGGTGCTGCCGTGCGCGAAGGCATGGAGCTAATATACAACAAACTCATGAAGTACCTCGAGAGCCAGGGCGTGAAACCGATGGAGAGCAACGGCGCTCCCTTCGACGCCGACTTCCACGAGGCAATAGCTACAATCCCCGCTCCCTCGGAAGAGCTCAAGGGCAAGGTGCTCGACACCACCACAAAGGGATATATGCTGAACGACAAAGTTCTACGCCATGCTAAAGTGGCGGTAGGCGAATAATACCAGATACCGCGACATGGATCAGAAACGAGACTACTATGAAG
>JAICZO010000324.1 GCA_029057255.1 Muribaculaceae bacterium
GTACATGTAGAGCCCGAACTGGTGTATGTCTGTCAGCTCGGCAGCGATGAGCCTGTGCCCCTGCTTGAGTCGGAAATGTACCGCAGGTGGTCGCAGATATAGGCTTGCAATATTGCAGCCTTATACTTTATGAAGGATGATGACGGCACTGAAATATTCTGAGTTTTTTGCTTACATTCCAACAAGGCTGTAACTTTGCATCATCAAAAACAATCAAGCTATGTATAATAACAACAACAATGTAATCAACGTAGCCCCGAAGCTCATCAAGGCAGCGATATGGGGATTCGCAGGTATCGTATTGCTCATAGTCGCACTTGCATTCATCCGACCCTGGTACAATGTATGGTCTCAGGAAATGGAAGGAAAAGCAGAGTTCGCCAAAGCGGAGCAGAACCGCAAAATCAAGATTGAGGAGGCTAAGGCCAACCTTGAAGCGGAGAAACTCAACGCTCAGGCTGAGATAGAACGCGCCAAGGGTGCAGCCGAGGCTATACGCATCGAAAACGGTAGCATCACCCCGACATATATTCAGTATCTATGGGTGCGCCAGCAGTCCGACCTCAGCAATAAGACTGTGATATACGTGCCGACAGAGACCAACCTGCCGATACTCGAATCGTCGCGCGCGTCAACACTTCCCCGCGAATAAAAACACATAATATAACCACATATGTCACAAAAAAATCACTATGTCGGCTTGACAGACGCGGAAGTGTTGGAAAGCCGCAGAAAAAACGGCGTCAATCTACTGACGCCCCCGGAGAAAGATTCGCTCTTCAAACGGTTTCTTGAAAAGTTCAGCGACCCGCTGATTATTATACTTCTGATTGCAGGATTCTTGTCAATCTGCATTTCCTTCTACGAGTTCTTTGTCCTTGGCCAAGGCGCCGGAGTATTCTTCGAGCCTATCGGCATCTTCATTGCTATTCTCCTGGCAACAGGTCTCGCTTTCATCTTCGAGCTGAAAGCTGACAAGGAATTTGCCCTGCTCAATCAGGTCAACGATGACGAGCCCGTGCAGGTTATCCGCAACGGTAATGCAATGCAGATTGCAAAGAAAGATGTTGTCGTAGGCGACATCGTTATCCTCAATACAGGCGAGGAGGTCCCTGCCGATGGCGAACTGCTCGAAGCTGTTATGCTCAACATCGACGAGTCAACACTGACGGGTGAGCCTGTATGCCATAAGACAACCGACCCGGCACAGTTCGACCCCGACGCCACCTTCCCGAGCAACCACGCCATGCGCGGCACTAAGGTTATGGAAGGCCACGGCGTAATGCGCGTCCTCGCTGTGGGCGACAAGACCGAAAACGGAAAGGTCTTCGAAGCTGCTCAGATCGACGACAGTGTCAAGACTCCGCTCAACGAACAGCTCGACGGCCTCGGCAACCTCATCACAAAAATCTCGTACGGATTTGCCGCCGCCATCATTATCGGCCGCA
>JAICZO010000325.1 GCA_029057255.1 Muribaculaceae bacterium
ATGAACCGCGAAGGAATCCGTCGTCTGGCAGCCGAAGAGCTCGGTCTGAAGACTTCGCCCTATCGCTTTGCCTCGACCTATGAGGAATTCAAAGAAGCCATCGAAGCCATCGGGCTGCCGGTTGTTGTGAAACCCGTGATGAGTTCGTCGGGCCACGGCCAGTCGACAGTCCGCACACCGGAACAGATCGATGAGGCTTGGCGCGAAGCTCAGGAAGGCGGTCGCGCCGGAGCCGGCCGTGTGATTGTCGAAGGCTTCGTTGATTTCGACTATGAGATAACCCTTCTCACAGTGCGCAGCATTTCGGGCACCGTGTTCTGCGAGCCTATAGGCCACATTCAGGTCAACGGCGACTACCGCTATTCGTGGCAGCCGCAGCCCATGAGCACAGGCGCGCTTGCCAAGGCGCAGGCCGCCGCGGCAGCAATCACCGAGGCACTCGGAGGCTACGGCATATTCGGCGTCGAGCTGTTCATCAAGGGCGACGAAGTGATTTTAACCGAGGATTCGCCGCGTCCCCACGACACAGGCATGGTCACTATGATTTCGCAGGACATGAGCGAGTTCGCGCTCCACGCTCGCGCCCTGCTCGGACTGCCCGTTCCGGGAATTCGTTTCTACGGCCCGTCGGCCTCACGTGCGGTTGTTGTTGAAGGCGACACCGACAAGGTCGTGTTCGACAATCTCGAAAAGGTTCTTGCCTCCGAAGGCGTGCAGATGCGAATTTTCGGCAAACCCGAAGTGCACGGGCATCGCCGCATGGCCGTGATTCTGGCTACCGCCGACACTGTCGAGGAGGCTCGCGCCAAAGCCGCCAAAGCCTACGACGCACTCCGCATAGAGGTGCTGTGAGGCAACTGACAATATAGCGTAACGGGCAGTTTCCGCATGGAGACTGCCCGTTTTTAATTATGGTTTTCAGCTGGTTGCATTACTCTGCAGTCTGCAGAGGTACAGATATATTCTTTATATGAAAATTATCCGATGCCGGGCCTTCCCAAAGTGTGATTTCTGTTGAATTAAGAGGAACCGGGTCAAAAAACATTACAAATTCAACTCTTTGGCCCTGTGAATGTAATGTGCATGGGGTGGGCGACAGTTCTGTGCCTTTAACCCCTGTAATATAATATTTTTTGTCGGGAACAACATCACAAGTAATATAAGCGTCTCTATTGATATTCCCGGGGCCGGAAAAGTTCTTGACGAAACTCACATACAAGGAGGGGGGTTTTTCGC
>JAICZO010000326.1 GCA_029057255.1 Muribaculaceae bacterium
ATGAAGCGTCTCTGAATCCACCGTGAGCCGTGGATGGCGAATTCGACGGTGTCGTCTCCGGTGAATGAGTTGGGTGCGCGGAATACTGTCGCTACTGCCTGGTCGATGGTGTCACCGCTGTTATGGTCGACGATGTAACCGAGGTGCGCTGTGTGCGTTGTTGTCCGGGCGAGGCTCCGGCCTTGCCATACTTTGTCGGCTATCGTGAATGCGTCGGGGCCGCTCAGACGTACCATTGCTATGGCGCCTGTTCCCTGAGGTGTGGCGATGGCGCATATCGTGTCGTCGGGGTTGTATATCGAAGATGTGTCCATTGTGTAGTCGTTGTTAGCGTTTGCGGCGGTTCCAGTCGCGGTATACGGCTCTGCTTTCGATCTGTTCTTCGAGTTCGTCGGGGAGTGCTTTGAAGAAGTCGATGCCTGTTATCTCTTCGATGGCGTCGACGGGCACTGCCATGGTTTCGAGGCCGTCGAAGGGCGGGTTGTTGGGCATGATGAATCCGATGGCGCGCGGAGGGGTGGAGTAGGGCGACAGCAGTACTTTGAAGAATCGGTCGGGCACGGTTATGCCGCGGCCGATAGTCTTCGACAGTTCGTCGCTGAGCACGGGGCCGGTGATGATTATTATGGCGCTGTCGCGTCGTGCCCATTCGCGGCATTTGGTCTCGAGGGTGGCCCATCGTCCGCCGTTGAGCTGGTGTGTCTGCGGGCATATGTTTGTCAGGTAGTGCGAGTCGATCATTGCCTGTCGGCTCCACTTCATGTCGCCTGCGGGGGCCATGTGTCCGCGGTCGTAGCCCGAGTTGCGATAGTCGTCGAGTGTGGGAGAGCCGAGCACGTCGGGGTCGGGGCGGAATTTGTTCTGTCTTGGCAGGGTGCCGTCGGCTTCTTCGCCGGTGAGTTCCCATGCGACATAGTTTGGCTGTCGGTGCGACGGGTTGAAGGAGACGATGAATCCGGTGTATTCCTTGATGATTTCGGGAGTCTCGTCGGGCAGCTCGGCGCGGAGAAGCGACACTGTCTCGACGGCGTCGTACTTTTTCGGTTCGTCCCAGCCGGCAAGTGCGGCTGTTGAGAAGAGTGCGAGTATTGCGACAGCGAGCATGGCTCCGAGTATTTTTGTCTCGATTTTTGTCTTGCGGGGGCGAGCGGCGCGGCGCTTGCGGTATGTATTTGATTTATTTGCCATAGATTGTTCTTAGTGCGATGCCGAGTCGTCGTATTGTGTCGATGTCGAGTGCTGCCGAGAGGCTGAAGCGCAGTCTGTCGGTGCCGGGGGGCACGGTCGGGGTGCGTATAGGGAGGACGTCGAAGCCGTGCTCGCGCAGGCGGCCCGACATTGCGACGGCTCCGTCGGGCGAACCTATCAGCAGTGGCTGTATGTGGCTGTCCGACACTGTGCTGCCGACTGTCGACAGCTCTTGGTGCAGTGCGTGTCCGAGGGCTTTGAGATGTGCGCGGCATGAGTCCATGCCCATTGCCTTCAGGAAGATGAAGCGCGACCATTCGGCTGTTATCGGCGGCAGGGCTGTAGAGAATATGAGACTGCGTGCACGGTTGACGAGGAAGGAGCGCACTTCTGGCGCGGTGATGGCGAAGGCGCCGGCCGAGGCGAGCGCTTTGCCGAGCGTGCCTACTACGATGTCGGCGTCGGCCGGAGAGGGTAGTGTGGCTGTCAGACCGAGTCCTGCCGGGCCTTCGACGCCTACGGCATGTGCCTCGTCGATATAGAGCATGCTGCCGGGGTAACGTTTCTTCACTTCGACGAGCGCGCGGATGTCGGCTCTGTCGCCGTCCATGCTGAAGACGCTTTCGGCTATTATCAGCGGTATGCGCCCCTGCGCCACGGCTTTTGCCGCGAGGCGGTCGAGGTGGCCGATGTCGTTGTGCCTGAACCTGTCGAAGGGGAGTCCCGACAGCTTTATGCCGTCGATGATGCTTGCGTGCACGAGTTTGTCGGCGATGATGTGCGCGTTTGTGCCTGCGAAGGCAGACACGATGCCGGTGTTGGCGTGATAGCCGCTGTTGAAGAGTAGAGCCGAGCGCCCTCCGTAGGCCTCCGACAGTGTATGCTCGAAGGCCTCGTAAGACCGCTGGCTGCGGCCGAGCAGTCGTGATGCCGACGCCGACATGAGCAGCGCCGCGCCGTCGGCCGAGGCGAAGAATTCATCGCGGAGGCTGTCGGCGGCCGCTATGCCGAGATAGTCGTTGGACGACAGGTCGACGCGCTCCGACGCGCATGCGTCGTCCGGGATGACGCGCAGGTTGCCGCCCGACGCAAGAGCCTCGAGGGTGCTGTCAATAATTTGCTTCATCGCTGACTATTTCCACGAGCTGACGGCAAAGGTATGCCAGGTCGTCAGGCTCTATTATATAAGGAGGCATGACATATACATTGCGGCCGAACGGTCGGATCCACACACCGCGGCGCACGCATTCCTTCTGGAAGCGTCCGACGTCTACCGGGCGGTCCACTTCGACCACGCCTATAGTGCCGAGCACGCGTACGTCGGCGACGTTGGGGAGTGCGGCCGCCGGGGCCAGTTCGCGTCGCAGAGCGTCCTCGATGTCTGCAATGA
>JAICZO010000327.1 GCA_029057255.1 Muribaculaceae bacterium
GCTTCGTTGTCCATATACTGGTCGGCGGTGGAGAACTTGAGGCTGCTGTCGTCGGCGAAGTACAGGTAGGCGTATGGCTCGACGAATCCGGGCTCGTAGTAGTGCAGCGCGTTGGGGCGCCATCGCGATGTCTGCAGGCGTGCGTGGCTGTCGCCGGAGTCGGGCGTCGGCTCTGTTGTCTCGGTGGCGGCGGGCGCGGCCTCCGGCATGTCGGTCTCGGCGCTGTCGTCAGCCGCCGGGCGTTCGCCTGCGGGGGAGAGGGCGAGCAGGTGTGCGCGTTCGGCACGCAGTTCCTCGCGCTCGCGCACAAACTCGTCGACGGCCTCGCCGTGATACTCGCGTGTGGCCTGTCCGCTCTGGCGCACGAAGAGGCGTCCGGCAAGGAACACCGGGTCGAGCGACTCCTTGACGTCAATCTGTATAACAGCCTTCTCGGCCTCGTTGTCGGCCGATACGTCTATCTTGCGGCCGGTGCTGGCGCCGAAGGTCTCGTTGACAAGATTCTCGATGAAGACGCACAGGTTGTCGACGTTCTTTATTCTGAAGGAATAATTGCCGATAAGAGCGTTCTTGCGCTCGAAGTATTTGAAGTCGTCGTGCAGGCCCACTTCGTAGCCGTCGTTGTTGACACCGAGGTAGAGGCGTCCGCCGTTGGCGTTCAGCAGGCCGGCAATGCGGCTGAGGATGTGGAACTGCTGCGCTTCGGGGTCTTCGCGGGCGTCCTGCCCGGGGCCGGTGGCGGTATATACGATTGAAGTCTTGAACTCGAGATATTTCGACTCCGAGCCGTAGTACTTGCGGCTGCGGGTCTCGTTGTTTACGTTCAGCTTGCGCTTGATCTGCTGCTGTATCTCTGCCGCTATGGAGCTGTCGCCCGAGCTGTCGTTCGATGCCAGCATGTTATAGCTGAGCACGAGTCGTGCCACCGAACCTTCCAGCTCGTTGGACGGCTCTGTGGCTGATTTATACAGCTCGGGGATGCGCTCGGTGCGGTCGAGCCACGACACCATCTCGAGGCGGTGGTATATCTGTCGGAGCAGCGGGTCGCGCACGGCGTCGGCCTTGAGGCTCTCGAGGCTGTCAGGCTCGATGCGGCTGTTGATGGAGTAGTACTGGAGCAGAGAGAGCAGCGACGCGTGTGTCGCGAGGCTCCCGGCGAGAGCATCGTCGCCGATGAGCATGGCCAGCAGCCTTGCGAAGCGGAGGTAGTCGTAGGCTTTGATGAGGTCGGTCTCGGCTATGGCGTGGAAGCGCAGTATGCCTGTTATCTCGCGTATGTCGTCGGGCGTAAGCAGCTCGTCGATGTCGCGAATGGGCTCTTCCGTCTCGCTGTCGCCGAGCGGCGTCGTGCCCGGTTCGCCGAGGCTGTGCATGAGCCTTATGAAGGCCTCGTACTTGTCGAATCTGTCGTCCGGGTCGTCGGTGCGCTCCACGATATATGCCCTCAGCTGGCCCGTGCCGCCGATATGGCGCATGCGGCAGCGCACGACGTCGCCGACGCGGTAGTTGTCGCAGCCCGTGTTCTCGCGCTCGAGATACATGCCGATACCGTTGTAGCATATGCCGCTGTATGTGCGCTCGTTGGCATGGGCGACGATGGCTGTATACTCGTCGTCGTAGTTGAAGCTGTCTTCGATGAATCTGTTGACTTCGTCGCGCAGCGAGAAGACATAGCTGCCGTCGGCGGCGACATCGGTGACGGTGACGAGGAAGCCCAGCTTGGCGCCGTCCTCGGAGTGGTATGCGTTGGCTGACGGCTGTCGGAGGTTGTAGCCTACAATCTGGTCGCGGCGCAGTGTGCCGACACCGTCCTCGAACTCGTTGTCGTCGATGCGGCACACGAATGTGGGGTTGTCGGAGAAGAAATCGTCGGTGCGCTCGATGACGACAAACACTTCGTCGCCCGGCTCGGCACGGCGCTTCGTTTTGGGCTGTATCTGTTCGCGCTCCGGGACTGCCGTTTCCGGCTCGAGGAGACTGCTTTCGATGTCGTGCCACCACTGGTGGTGGTCGGTCAGCCGTCGCATCCGTGCTCCGGTCAGACCGTGGATGCCGTCGAGCATAATCTGCGGGCTGAGCCAGGGCATGAGACCCTCGGGGATGACCCTCTCGGCCATAGCGCGGCGCGAGCGGTTGAGGACGATGCCTTTCGACGACACGGTCAGCTCGGCTGTGCCGTTGTTGTATCGGTGCGTGGTGTCGAGTCTGTCAAGCGGGTTGCCGGGAGCCTCGATGGTGGCGCGCGTCATCATCATCATCGGCTGTTTCAGCAGCTGGTAGTCGAGTCTGGTCGGGACATGTGCGCCGAGCAGCGACAGGAACGACTTTGTCAGCAGCGTCTCCGAGTTGAGGGGGCGCAGCAGCGATATGTATCTGAAGAAAAGCGATGACGAGTGTGTCAGCGATGAGTTCTCGTCGGCAAGCAGCAGCTGGAGGGCGATGGCCGTTATTATGGTCTCGAGTCTTGACTTCTGCTCGCGGCTCTCGGCGACGGGCAGTGCGTCAATCTCGCCGCGGGCCTCGCGGATGTATATCTCGATCTGCTCGACGAAGGCGCTTCTGAACGGCTCGCGCTTCCAGTTGTCCAGGTCGCGGCCGAAGATGCTCTCGAAGATGCGGTTGAGATACGACCCCACCTTGTCGGGGTGAAGCCGGAAGATGAGCATGAGTATGGCGAACTGTCCTGCCGGATGGTAGAGGTAGCCCGACTTGCTGAGCTTGTCCAGAAGGTTCTCAACGAAGATGTCCTGACGGTCTTCGGAGATGAGCTGCAGCGTGGCCTCGTATGGCTCGAGGCTTTCGACCGTCGATGTGAGCTGCTGCC
>JAICZO010000328.1 GCA_029057255.1 Muribaculaceae bacterium
AGCGCGGATAGGGCACGGTACGCATCTTCTCGTGGTACTCCGACGGAGACTCGAGCACGGGCGAATCCTTAATCTCGGGTTCGGGCTCGGGGATGACAGGAGGATCATTCTCCGCACACCCGGCCAGGACGAGGGCCGCAGCCGCTATCGTGAAGAATCTTTTTATCATCATTATATATAGTGGAGAGAGTTGATTATTCGAAGATTGTAATCATGGGGCGGCCGAGCACGCTCTGAGTCTTGGTCTTGACGTCGATCTGCGAGAACTTGACAGTGCCGTTGGTGCCGTTCTCGGTAGCCGTGAGGCTTGTGCCCTGGATATTGCCGCTGCTGTTGACCGAGCATGTGGCGTACATACAGTTCTGGAACGGGTCGCGGTCGAAGATAGTGTTGAGCGGGAAGAGTGCTCTGAGAGCGGGCGAGCCAGAGGGAGTGCCGCCGATGACTTCGTTGCGGAGGTTGGTGGTGACCATAAGCAGGCTCATCCATTCTTCCATCTGTGCGCGGGCGGGCAGATACCATGCGGTGGTGTTGTTGCCCGACTCCATTGCGTTGGCCTCGGTCCACTCTGTCCATGCGGTGTGGAAGGGCGAGTCGCCGAGCATCTCGAGGATATAATCGCTGTTCTGTGTGCCGTTGACGAGCGTCTCGTTGGGAGTCAGACCCTCGGCGATAGCGGCGGCGTTGAACTGCACGCGTGCCTTCGACACATTCTCGATAGCCACGGCATAGGCCTTGATGGTCTTGCCGGCGAACTTCTCGGGGTAGAGGCTGATGTTGTCGCCCGACATTGCGCCCATGTAGAAGACGATGCCGACAGCAGAGTTGACGTCAAGAGTAGCGCGGCCGCGGGCGTTGATATACGAGCCGAGAACCATCTCCACGTTGCGGTCGGGGTCGTTGACAAACTCATTGTCGACCGATACTTCGACCTTGAGGTCCTGAGTCTCGGCCTTTGTTATCTCGGCCTTTGCATTGACGGTGTAGTTTGCGTCAAGGGGTATGGAGTTCTTTACGATAGTCATTGTCTGGTCGCCACGGCCGCTTAACCTGAGGGTTATGGGCTCGTCGAGCTTGGCCATGTTTGTGGGGGCGAAAATCATGTTTGAGAACCAAGGCTCCTGCTCGGGGCTGAACGAAGCGTTGGTATACTCAACGGCCATGAACGCCTCCTTGTTGCATGTGCCGTCGATGATGTTATATCCCGACGGAGCATTGTAGCTTACGGTCAGAGACTTTGCTCCCTTTGCGAGGTCGGGGTTCTTGGGGGTGAAGTTCAGTCTTATCATAGGACGCTTGAGAGTGACGGTAGCACCGTTCTCGAGCGTGGTGAGCAGGCCGGCGTATGCGTCCATAGCGGCCATGCGGTTTGCGTCGGCCATATCGAAGGCCTGAGCGCTGTATGTGATGTTCGACAGATCGTCGCTGTTATATATCTTGGGGGTCGTCAGAGGATCGTCAGGCATGTACTCGGCCCAGAAAGCGGCCTTAGTGGCGCCATTGGCGATGTCCTTGGCGTGGAGCACGAAATCGGCGGTGCCGTTCGAGGCATTGATGACTTCGCGCGAGCCTACAGCCACGCCGTCGTCGGCAAAGAGCTGCATCACGCACTTGAGGGTGTATCCGGGAATCTCTTCAACACCGGCACGGCTACCGGCTTCAGCGTTCTGAGTTGCGACGCGTACCACAATATCGCCCTTGGGAGTGCCCGCGGGTGTAATGTTCTCGTCGCCGGAGCAAGAACCGAAAGCCACTATAGCTGCCGCTGCGAGTAATATTTTCTGTATCTTGTTCATGGGTAGTATCATCTTTAAAGTTTGTCGCTCTGATAAATTTTTCTGCCGACGAGCCTCGGCGCAGAGGGTAGAGAAGACGGGAGCCGCAGGGCCGGAGCCTTGCAGCTCCCGTCGGTCTGAATCATGAAAAGGATTCTTGCTGTGCGGTATTATTCAAAGATTGTGAACATCGGACGGCAGAGTACGCTCTGAGTTTTGGTCTTGATGTCAATCTGGTTGAATGTCACGTTGGCATAGTCGAGGTCGGCATTGTTGGCAAACTGACCGCCCATCACGTTGCCGCCGTCATTGACAGAGCATGTCACGTACATGCAGTTCTGCAGATTGTCACGATCAAAGAGGTTGGTCTTGGGGAAGAGAGCCTTGAACGCTTCTGTGCCGGTGGGGCCTACAACGGGAGTGTCGTTGTTGGCGGGGAAGAGAGTTGTTGCGGCAATCATGGTTGACCATTCCTGGAACTGAACCTGTGCGGGGATATACCACTCGGTTGTGGTAGTGCCGGCAGCTGTCAGTGTGTGCGAAGCAACGAATTCATTGAACTTAATCACCATACCGCTTTCCTTCATAGTAGCGTCTTCAAGTAAAGTCGATGTGTTCTGAGTGCCGTTGACGAGCTTGGTCTGAGGTGTGAAACCGTCGGGGATAGTAACGCTGTTGAGCACCTGACGACCCTTGATTGTGTTCTCGAGAGCCACTGCGTAAGCCTTGATTGTCTTGCCTGCGAAAGCTGCGGGATAGAGG
>JAICZO010000329.1 GCA_029057255.1 Muribaculaceae bacterium
CTCCTGTCTTGGTATCACAAACCGTGGAAAATAATCGCCCTGCTCCTCCTCGGCACAACACTCGCCTTATGGTACCTCTCCCGCCATTTTCGATAGCACAACGGAGGATTCAGAACCAGCCGGCCATCAAGGTTAACAAACTCATCAAGCCCGAACTTATATCTTTGCGTAGGGTCTTCAGCGCCAACTCTATATGTTTTTCGACAGTTCGGACCGACAACCCGAGAATCTCTGCAATCTCTTTAGCTGACTTGAACTCATAGCGGTTAAGACAGAATATGTTTCGCCTCTTTTCAGGCATGCGTTCAATCGAACTCTTCACAGCCGCCTCGAGTTCGAGATAGTCGTAAGAACTGTCGACACCCGGCGTCGACAGTATATTGGCATGGCAAGCTTCGTTGAAACGGTCGATAAGACGGTTGCTCTTCAGCCGTAGATGATTGAATATCTCATACTTGGCCAATACATATATATAAGCGGTCATCGAAAGGTCCTCGCGTAGCGATGCGCGGTTGATCCATATCTTCATAAATACATTCTGTAGGATATCGTCAGCTACATCGCCACTGTTGACAAAGCGGACGACAAAATACCTGAAGCGAGGATAGAATCTTAGAAACAGCTCTTTGAAACTATCTTCGTCGCCGGCTTTAATTCTGATAATCAGCTCGTAGTCGGTTAGGTTATTTTTCTTTCTGTCCATTCTGTCATTATGAGATGTAAACACCGGCCTAAAATACGTAAAAGAAACAAGCTACATATTGTAATTACGTATTATCCCCCAGTCAATAATTCTTAATTGTAGGAAACATAATTTTACATGAGACACTATTTCATCACACTTCTGCTCTCCATCTTCCTTTTGCCTCTGCAGGCCGCCGGCTCACGTCTGACCGACACCGTGAAAGTCATGTCATTCAATATCCGGTTCGAGACACCTAAAGACACGGGCGAGATGTCGTGGACTTCGCGTCAGCCTGCCATAAGACGAATGTTCGAAGAGATACGCCCCGACATCGTAGGTGTTCAGGAACCACGCCATCAGATGCTCGAGTCGACATACAGTCTTCTTCCGGCACACCGACACTTCAAGATAGAGTCGTGCGACAGTATCACAGATGCCATGACCGGCAACATCATAATCTTCTATGACCCTGACAGATTCGAGGCCGTCGACTCAGGCTTCTTCTGGCTAAGTCCGACTCCCGAACAGGCATCGCTGCCGTGGAATTCGACCGACACACACTACCGCTGCGCCCTCTGGATGAAACTGCGTGACCGTCGCTATAACAAAACATTTATATTCTGCACCACACATTTCCCCTATAAAAAGGCTCCGGTAGATACCGAAGTACGCGCCCGCTGCTCAGCGTTGATATGCGAGCGCATGCGTCAGTTAGCGGGCAACAGCGGCACCGTATTCGTCACCGGCGACATGAATGCTTCGTGGGCCGACAACGATCCCCGACGAGCAGGCATCGCACCCTTCTTCGAAGCAATGAAGTCTGCTCGTCTCGATGCCGAGTTCTCCAACAACCGTTCGGCCTTCAATGGATTCGGACGGGTATCGCCGGAAATACGAGGTAAGAATCTCGACCACATTTTCTACAACAACGCCAAAGCTATCCTCTTCGAGACCATCGACTATCCCGGCTACGGCGTGCGCTGGATATCCGACCATTACCCCATCATGTGCCATTTCGAGATATGAAAAGACTACTCTATACCGCAGCAGCAATCATGCTGCCCCTCATCGCTGCCACAGCCGCCGACCTTACTGTCAAATCACCGTCAGGATGTATATCCGCTTGTATAGGCATCAGCGACTCACTCACCGTAAGCCTTTACCATGCCGGAGGAGACACACTGCTGGCTCCGTCTACAATAGGCATGACCTGGACCGACGGCACCGAGTGGGGACGTGCCTGCCGGCTGAAATCAGCCGACAAGACTTCAGCCGATGCCCTCATATCATCGCCGCTCTACAAGAAATTGTCGGTGACAGACCGCTACAACGGACTTACTCTTAAGATGCGAGGCGGATACAATGTGGAGATACGTCTCTATGACGACGGCCTCGCGTACCGGTTCGTCAACAGCTGCGGCAAGAAAGGAGAAGTCGTGGCGGAGAAGGCAATCTACCGTCTGCCATCAGACTGCGACATGTGGGTGCCGTACGTGCGTAACCGCAAGAAGAAAACCGACGCACCCCTTGAGGAGCTTTTCTGGAACGACATGCAGAGCCAGTATACGCACACTACACTGTCCTCTCTCAAGCAAGGGCGCCTCATGTTTACCCCTCTTGTCGCCGACACCGGACACGGCATCATAGCGTTTGCCGAGGCCGACGTAGAGGCATGGCCGGGCATGTACCTTACTCAGTCATCCGAGGCTCTCGCACTTGAAGGAGTATCGGCTCCGCGACCGTCTGAAACAGTGCCCGGAGGCCACAACGACGTCGAGCATCTCGTCAGCGCTACACATGATTACATAGCGACAGTCGACGGCACACGTACGATGCCCTGGCGTATTTTTATCTATGCCGACGACGCCTGCCGTCTGCCGGAGAACGACATGGTCTACCGTCTTGCATCGCCATCGCGGCTTGACGATACATCATGGATACGCCCCGGAAAGGTGGCCTGGGAGTGGTGGAACGACTGGGGCGTATACAATGTCAGCTTCAAGGCCGGTATCAATACTCCCACCTACCTTAAATACATCGACTTCGCAGCCGACAACGGTATCGAATATGTCATAATGGACGAAGGCTGGGCCACGAAGGGAGCCAACGACCTCTTCGACATAGTACCCGACATCGACATGGACGCCATTCTAAAACATGCCCGCGACAAAGGTGTGGGCATAATACTGTGGGCCGGTTTCCGCCCTATGATCGACAATCTCGAGGAAGTGGCATCGCACTATGCTGCCAGAGGCGTCAGAGGCTTCAAGATTGACTTTCTCAATCGCGACGACCAGCTGATGTCAGAAGACATGTACCGCATAGCCGAAGTGTGCGCCCGCCACAAACTGCTGGTCGACTTTCACGGCTGCTGCAAGCCCACCGGACTGCTGCGCACATGGCCCAATGTCATCAACCACGAAGCCGTCTTCGGTCTCGAACAGCTCAAGTGGAGCAAGCCTGAT
>JAICZO010000033.1 GCA_029057255.1 Muribaculaceae bacterium
GCCGTCTATCTTCATAGTGCTGATGGCTCCGGTGGCCTTGGCGACTTTTGCGATTTCGCCGGGATGCAGAAGCAGCGTGTCGGAGTGTGAGTTGAAAGCCGACGACAGTTTGACCGTACCGTCGTAGAGAGCCACTTCGAACTCTGCGTCATCGTCATGTGACAGCACGTCGAAGCGAGTGCCAAGCACTTCGATGGCTGCATCGCGGCAGTGGATGGTGAATGTCCGCTCGGCGTCGGAAGTGACATCGAAGTATGCGTCGCCGAAAAGCAGAAGGTCACGTCGCGACGAGAAACTGTTGCGGTCGTAGACGATGCGGCTGCCCGGGCGCAGTATGATGGTCGTAGAGTCGGGCAGCATGGCTGTCAGGGTGCCTTGAGGCGGTGATGCGAGCTGCGCCATGTCGGGTAGTTGCGGGCTATGCTCTCTGTTGCCGCCGATGTGGTAGGCGACACCTGTGGCGGCAGCGAGCACAACGGCGGCTACTGCTGCACGGATGGCCTTGGGAATCCATGTGCTGCGGTGTCGCAGGCCGAGACGTCTGCGCAGATCTCTGTAAGAGGCAAGAGCCTTCTCGCGGTCATGACATGCCGACATGCGGCTCAGCATCCTGAGGCATGTGCCGTCGACTTCGTCGCTGTCGATATGGCGCATGAACCAAGCCTCGACCGCTTTTCGCTCGTCGACGCTGCATCTGCCCAGCAGAAAGTTTTCAAAGGTGGTCTGATCCATAGTCTTAGGTGTCGGTTTTATTAAAAGATGTTGCAGAATGTGTATTATACGTAATCACTTCCTGCTTATCCGTGCCGCGAAACCGCCGCCGGCCGCCATGTGTATGTGCAGACGGGAGCTGTTGTCGGTGGTGAAGATGCTACGTGTGTAGTCCGAGCCTTGTCGGTGGGCGTTTGCTCCATCGGCGAATGCTTCGACCGAATATTGCC
Organism: Muribaculaceae bacterium; assembly: GCA_029057255.1. GTDB lineage: Bacteria > Bacteroidota > Bacteroidia > Bacteroidales > Muribaculaceae > CAG-873. Next base: position 942 of record JAICZO010000033.1, read on the forward strand.
CTTCGGGTAGGAAATCGAGCGGAATAGAGAAGTCGCGGGCTTCGGTGCCTGTCATGGCTCCGATATAGAAGTTGCCGTCAGCCCCGGTGCGCACCATGACGATATAGCGTCCTATTTCGCCTGCAGGCACGCTCGTGTCGGCAAAGACTGTAGGAAGCGAGGCTATGAAAGAGGTGCACTCCGCTTCCCTCTCATATGCGGTGGGAGAGTCGCACATCATCGTCAGGGGTGAGTCGAAGACTATGAACTCGGCTATCTGACGGCAGCGTGTGCCCTGGCTCATCGGGTTGCTGCGGCAGGGATAGTATTGTCCCGGCACGGCGTTGCGCATAGCCCCCGGCGTATAGTCCATCGGTCCGGCGATGCTACGGATGAAGGGTAGTGTGACATCGTATGTTATCTGGTCGACATCAGGCTTGCTCCACTTGAGCTGTTCGAGACCGAAGACGGCTTCGTGGTTGATGACATTGGGCCATGTGCGCAGCCGTCCGGTGGGCTTGCCGCAGCCGGGAAAGTCGCCCCGCAGTTTGTGGCGGGCG
>JAICZO010000330.1 GCA_029057255.1 Muribaculaceae bacterium
TCTCGAAGGTCTTCTTCTGGTCGTCGGTGAGATTCTCGGGGATGTAGACCATTATGTTGATGAGCTCGTCGCCCGTGCCGCCGTTCTCGTTGTCGGGCAGACCTTTGCCGCGGAGTCGGAGCACCTTGCCGGGCTGTGTGCCTGCGGGGATGTTGATGCGGGCGCGTCCGGTGATGGTCGGAATCTCTACGGCGCCGCCGAGAGTAGCTGTCGGGATGTCGAGCATGAGGTTGTATATCACGTCGGCACCGTCACGGATGAGTTCGGGATGCTTTATTTCCTCGACCACTACGAGCAGGTCGCCCGGCACACCTCCGCCCTTGGGGTAGTTGCCCTTGCCGCGCAGAGCGAAAGTCTGTCCTTCGGCCGCACCGGCGGGGATAGAGAATGTCACTTCCTGGTCGCGGCGTGTCACGCCGTCGCCGTGGCAGTGCTGGCATTTTTCGGTTATGACCTTGCCTGATCCTTCGCAGTCGGGGCATTCTGTCACCATGTTCTGTATGCCGAACATAGTGCGCTGCTGCACGTTGATGTGTCCCTGTCCGTGGCATCGCGTACAGGTGGCGAAGGCCACGCCGTCTTTGGCGCCGGTGCCCTTGCAGTGCTCGCACTCCATGAATGTGGGCACGCGCAGAGTCTTGGTCACGCCTTTGGCGATGTCCTCGAGTGTGAGTTTCACACGTATGCGCACGTCGCCTCCGCGCTTGCGTCGGGGCTGTCGCGAGCGGCCGCCTGTGGCTCCGCCGAATCCGCCGAAGTCGAATCCGCCGAACTCCTGGGCGAAGCGGTTGAGGATGTCGTTGATGTCGAAACCGGCGCTCTCGTAGTATCCGCCACCGCCGCCGAATCCGGCCGGACCCATAGCGTGTCCGTACTGGTCGTAGAGCTGTTTCTTCTTCTCGTCGCTCAGCACGTCGTATGCCTCTGCCGCTTCCTTGAATTTCTCCTCGGCCTCTTTGTTGCCGGGGTTGCGGTCGGGGTGGAATTCGATGGCTTTCTTTCGGTAGGCCTTCTTTATC
>JAICZO010000331.1 GCA_029057255.1 Muribaculaceae bacterium
TTTAAGGTAGTAAGCTATAAGCATAATTCTTGAGGTCAAAAGTAAGGAAAAACCATATTTTATCAAAGATGCGGGTACTAAAGTATGTTAAATCGTTTCCAAACATACTGCGCCGCTTGTTATAATGCTAAAGTACAACACGTTTTATCAGTTTGTCTATGAGAAAAATATTCGCATTTATGCTGCTGTCGGTCATGATGATGTCATGTAGCCCCTACGCTCTCGTAAACAGTGAAACGTACAACGGCGCCGACCTTTCAGAGTACCACACCTTCCGTATCGTCACTCCCGCCGACGGACATCTGCCGCCGGGCATCATGCCGGTGACTTACTATAACATCGCCGCCGCCATCCGCGAGCAGATGCTTGAGCGCGGTTTCGTCGAGGACCCGTCCTCGCCGCTGCTTATCAACATCGGCATCACCATACACCGCGAAATAGAGACGGAGCCTGCTCTGCCGCCCGGCTATACGCCTTACCCCGGCCCGTACTACAACGGCTACTACCCCTGCTTCATGTATCCGCGCAACGTCTATCTGGCAAGCTACTATGCCAACGCAAGGGTTATAACAGGCATATATAAGGAGGGTGTGCTGACAATGGACTTTGTCGACATCAGGCAGAAGCTGCCGCTGTACTCGGCGTCGGTGGCCACGATTATGGACAACGGCCGGAGCCGCTTCCGCAATCTCAAAGGCATAGCGGAGGCAACGCAGACGCTCTTCTCGCGCTTCCCCGTGCCGCTGCTGCCAAAGTACCGTGCCGACAGATGACAACGCAAAATCGGGTCACGAGCCGAAAAGTATCGCCAATATGAGGAGTTTCTCGGTTTTTTTGATTAGATTTGCAATCTTTTAGAAAATTTTCACTACTGATATGAAACATCAGAAAACCCTCATTTCCTATATAGAGCAGTCGATGCGCGACAATTGGGAGCAGCTTGCTCTCACCGACTTCCACGGGCAGTCATTCCAGTACCGTGATGTGGCGCGCAAGGTAGCCAAGCTGCACCTGCTCTTCGAGCACGCGGGTCTCAAGCCCGGCGACAAGATTGCATTCTGCGGCAAGAATTCAGCCCAGTGGGCCATCGCCGCCATCGCGTCGCTGACTTACGGCACTGTCGCCGTCCCCATCCTCCACGATTTCAAGCCTGACAATGTGCACCACCTCGTGTGTCACTCTGAAGCGCGGCTGTTTTTTGTCGACAGCTCGACGTGGGAGAATCTCGACCACGACAACATGCCCGACCTTGTCGGCGCCATCCTCATCAACGACTTCTCGCTGCTCTTCTCCCGCAGCAAGAAGCTGACATCGGCGCGAGAGAATCTCAACAAGCTCTTCGGCGAGAAGTACCCTGAGCGCTTCACGCCCGACGACGTCGTCTTCAGCAAGCAGGATCCGGAGGCTCTTGCCATCATCAACTATACATCCGGCTCGACAGGATTCTCCAAGGGCGTCATGCTCAGCTACAAGGCTATGTGGAGCAATATCCAGTACACTATCGACGGGCTGGACTTCCTCCTGCCGGGCGACGGCATGGTGTGCATGCTGCCGCTGGCGCATATGTTCGGCTTCACGATAGAGCTGCTTCATCCTTTTGTCAAGGGATGTCATATCCGCTTCCTCACAC
>JAICZO010000332.1 GCA_029057255.1 Muribaculaceae bacterium
GGCGAGCCTTCGGTCACCCAGACAGTATCGCGCAGCAGCTGTTCCTGCGACGTCACCGGTCCTCGCCCGTCGGCGCCCGTTCGGCGCTGCACCAGCACCTGCCTGTCGTAGTAGACGGCATCGGTCAGCGGGAAGAACTTCTTGAGGGCGCTCGTCGACGGCATCGACGCCACCAGCAGATTGTACTCGTGGTTGTACAGCCCCAGAAAAGCCTTGTCAAGCTGCGCTATGGGGAAAAACTCGACCGTGAGGCCGTGCTCGGCAGCTATATCTCTCAGAATCTGATAGTCAAAGCCTTCTGCCGTATCGTTGTGGAGGGTATATGTAAGAGGGCTCATCTCGATGGCCACGGCAAGAGTGTCGCCGCCGGGTCTGACATATTCTCGGGCGAGCGCCGAGTCAGAGTGTCCGCAGCGCCTGACCAGCCCCAGTCCTCCCAAAACGAGAATCAGCACGGCGACAAGCACCGGAACGCGTCCGTTTATCCTTTTTGATTCCATACATCTTGTACATTTATTATATAAAAACACGGCGGAGGCTTACTTAGTTGAGGAAAATGTGTAACTTTGCACTACTGAAAATGAAACGTACAACAGGCATATCACATATCATCTGTCTTGCCCTGACAGTCCTGGCCGCATTGCTCCCCGACTGCGTGGCGGCACAGGAACGGCATACAACAGAAAGCAACACAGCTAAGAAGAAACCTATCGGCGAGCCGTATGCGTGGAAGCTGATAGCCCCGCTCGGGCTGCGAGAGCCGGCCCCGATGGATACCCTGCCGCTGAACTACTACCGTGAGTCGATACCCTCGCTCGTGAGCGACGCCTGGGCCACGACAGGCAACCTCGGCGCCGAAGGCATGAACATGATCTTCGACGAGCGCCCCGCGATGAGCGACTTCTTCTTCCGCGACGCACTCGAGCACTGGATGCCGACACACTCCAACATGCGCTTCTTCAACACTCGCATCCCGATGACGCTCGTCTCCTTCAACTCGGCCGGAGGTCGCGAGAACGCTCAGGAGAGGCTCAAGGCCATATTCTCGGGCAACATCAACGCCAAAGCACAGGTCGGAGCGCGTGTCGACTACCTGTACTCAAAGGGCAGCTACAACTATCAGGCCACAAAGGACCTCTCGTGGGGGGCGTCAGGCTCATATCTCGGCGACCGATACGAGATGCAGGCCTACTACAACCACTACAACCTGCTCAACAAGGAGAACGGCGGCATAACAGACATGCTCTATATCACCGACCCGGCCGAGCTGCAGGGCGGCGTGACAAAAATCGACCCCAAGTCGATACCCACCAATCTCACAAACGCCCACACCCGTCTGTGGGGCGAGGAGCTGTATGTCAACAACCGATACAAGGTCGGCTACTGGCACGAAGAGCAGCCCACCGAAGAAGGCGACACCGTCGTCAAACGCACCTACATCCCGGTATCGTCGTTCATCCACACCCTCCGCTTCAACTCCGGCAAGCATCTCTTCCTCGACAACTCACCCCAGGAGACAAGCAAATTCTTCGAACACACATACCTCAACCCCGACGACACCCGCGACCGCACCACCTACTGGGCGCTGAGCAACACCCTCGGCGTGTCGTTGCTCGAGGGCTTCCACAAGTACGCCAAATTCGGCCTCGCCGCATATGTCACACATCAGGTGCGACGCTACTTCCTCACTCCCGACACCCTCGACCGTGCCGGGATGGAGCTGACACCCTACCCCGAGGGCGTCGGCGAGTTCTCGCAGAAGACCACGCAGCAGCTCGCGTGGGTGGGCGCGCAGCTCACCAAACAGCGTGGCTCGCTGCTGACCTATGCCGCAACCGCCGAGCTGGGTCTGCTTGGCGATGCCGCGGGCGAAATCAAAGTCGACGGAGAGCTGTCGACTAAATTCAAATTCCTTGGCGACAGCCTCGACATCAGGGCCTTCGGCGCTTTCCGCAACGAGACCGCGCCCTACCTGATGCAGCGCTTCCGCTCCAACCACTTCGTGTGGTGGAACGACTTCGGCAAGCGCCGCACCGTCAACTTCGGCGGCGAGCTCGACCTCGGCCGCACCGACCCCCACTTCCGTGTCAGCCTCACCAACCTGCAGCACCATAACTACTACGGGCCCGACGGCACA
>JAICZO010000333.1 GCA_029057255.1 Muribaculaceae bacterium
TCTCACACTACTCCAATGGGAAGAGCATTTGAATACCGCAAAGCCCGTAAAATGAAACGCTGGGGCAACATGTCGCGTACCTTCACGCGCATAGGCAAGGAAATAACAATCGCCGCTAAAGCCGGCGGTCCCGACCCCGACACCAACCCCCGTCTGCGCGCTCTCATGCAGAACGCCAAGGCAGCCAACATGCCCAAGGACACCGTAGAACGCGCCATCAAGAAAGCTACCGAAAAAGACGCAGGCGACTACAAGGAAATCACATACGAGGGATACGGCCCCTTCGGCATCGCTATCTTCGTCGAAGCAGCGACCGACAACAACACCCGCACCGTGGCCAACGTACGCTCGTACTTCAACAAGCACAACGGCAGCCTCGGCACACAGGGCTCGCTCACATTCCTCTTCGAGCACAAGTGCGTCTTCAAAATCAAGCCCAAAGAAGGTGTAGGCCTCGACGACCTCGAGCTCGAGCTCATCGACTACGGCGTTGACGAACTCGGACACGACGAAGACGAAGACGGAAACGAGCAGGTAGTGCTCTACGGTGCTTTCGAGTCTTACTCACAGATTCAGACATATCTCGAAGAGAACGGATTCGAAATCATCAGCTCGGAGTTCGAACGTATCCCCAACGACCTCAAGGACGTCACCCCCGAGCAGCGCGAGAGCATCAACAAGCTCCTCGAGAAACTCGAAGACGACGAAGACGTGCAGAACGTATTCCACAACATGCGCGAAGAAGACGAGGAATAATCCTCACGTCAGACACGATAAACGAGAGAGCCGGACACATCACCGGCTCTCTTTTTTGATTATACCTGAATAATCGCTATATTTGCACGACAGATATCACAATTCATCATCAGACATACTATGAAAAAATACCTCTTAGCTATCGCTGTCGCATGCGGCGCCATCTCTGCAAGCGCCGACATAACAGTCAGCGACAGCAAAACACTTGAGACCCTCACCGAGCCTGCCGAGATTTCGGCCAAAGGCATACTGCATCTCACATCAAAGACACCCCTGGGCGAAAACGCTGCCGTGAAAATAGCAGCGGGCGGCATGGTGACATTCGAGAGCCTCCCCTGCTCGAAGATTACAGCCGACATGCTCGCAAAAATCACTCTCGAAGGCCGCGCTTACGACCCCGCCAAAGACCGTCTTGCCGTCTACGGCAACGGCTCAGCCATCGTGGCCGACGGATGCCTCGAGCCGCTGACAATCTACAACGCCGCCAACTGCACAGGCGAGAAGATGGTGTGCGACATCGACATCTACTACCGCGGCACCCTGCTCAAGAAAGATAACTTCCTCGAGCAGATCAGCCTTGAGGCCTTCGACAACAACATACGCTCGTTCCGCCTCAAGAAAGGATACTCCTGCACCTTCGCCAACAACCCCGACGGCACGGGATTCTCGCGCAACTTCGTGGCCGCGGAGGACGACATCGTTTTCGACGAGATGCCTGAAGGCCTCGAGTTCGCGTCGTTCATCCGCGTATGCCGCTACGACTGGCCCGGCAAGCGAGGATGGAGCGGCGGCGGTACAAACCACCCCGAGCTCACACGCTCAAGCTGGTACTACAGCTGGGGCGCAAGCGACGAGAGCCCGATGGACTATCAGTTCATCCCCATGCGCCACAACCGCTGGTGGGACGGATGGGACAAAATCGGCTCGCGCACCAACACATCGTGCGTGCTCGGCTTCAACGAACCTGACCACGCCGACCAGGCCGACATGGGCGTGAACAGAGCCATCGACATGTGGCCCGAGATGATGAAGTCGGGCCTCCGCATCGGCTCACCTGCTCCCGACGCCATCAACAAGCAGTGGCTCAAGGACTTCCTCAAGGCTGCCGACTCGCTCAACTACCGCGTTGACTTCGTCGCGACACACATGTACTGGAACTCCCAGACTCCCACCGGACTCACCGACAACATCAACAACCTCTGCGAGAAATCGTACGGCGGACGCCCCATGTGGATTACCGAGTGGAACAACGGCGCCAACTGGACTCACGAGGCATGGCCCGATAAAGAGGGCAAGCGCCGCGACGCCGAATTCAACATCCTCCTCGACGAAGACGGCAACGAGACAACCGTAAGCCGTCCCCACACCGAGGCAAACTCCGCCAAGCAGACCGAATGGCTCGCCGCAATGCTCCAGGCCTTCGACGACTGCAAATGGCTCGAGCGCCACTCAATCTACAACTGGGTCGAGGACGCACGCTCGGTAGTGCTTGACGTCAACGTAGGCAAAGACCCCGAGACTGGCAAGACCATCAACGAGAGCCGTCTGACTCCCGCCGGCAAGGTGTTCGAGGCATTCAACTCTCGCCCCGGCTTCCGCTCCGACGCCCAGTACATCCACACATGCCGCGCCGTGCCCCCGGTACCCAAGCAGGTACTCCAGAACGCATCGCGCATCCGCATCGACCTGCTCGACACCAACGGCGAGACCGCCAAGGGATATGTGGCAGAGCGACGCTTCGGCAAAGGCACATGGGAAGAAGTCGGCTCTATCGAGTATGGCGTGGACTACAAGTACGGCAAGACCTGCTCGTTCATTGACCGCGACATGACTCCCGGCACCCGCGAGTACCGCTTCAAAGCCATCTACTACAAGGACGGCCAGACTAAATCAATCAACTCGCGCCGCGTCAAGGTCGAGATAGAGGCGGCCGGCATCGCCGACGTAGCCGATACCGAAGGCATCCGATTCTACGCCCGGGACGGCAAGCTCTGCATCGAGAGCGACGTCGACGGCTGCGACACCATCTACCGCATCGACGGCACCGTGGCTCGCAACATCAGCTACAGCGCCGACTGCGTCACCGTAATCGACGACCTCAGCCGCGGCATCTACATCTTCCGCGGTCGCAAGGCAGCTCTCTGACAAGAGACTGACAAATAACACCGACAAGGCATAAAAGCGTGCAATAACGTTTTTATGCCTTGCTTTTTATGCGCCAAATAGCTAATTTTGCACATCATGGCAAATATCTATGAACTGCGGAGATACGGCAAAATCGCTTTCCTCATGGCCTCGGCGGCCGTGGCGGCGGTTTTCCTGTACTTCTCCAACGGACTCATCCGCGACCTGTCGGCTGTCGAGAGGGAGCGCATGCAGCTCTGGGCCGACGCCACAAAGGAGATAGTGGCATCGACTATGGCCGACGACTCCGGCGCCGGCACCGACATCGACTTCCTGCTCGGCATCATACAGAGCAACACCACAATACCGGTACTGCTCACCGACAGCGACGGCAACATCCTGCAGCAGCGAAACTTCGAGCTGCCGGAGCCTGACGAGACCGCCGCTCTCGGCCTGCCCTCGACGCCCGGAAACATCGAGTACCTGCGGCGCAAGCTCGCCGACCTGTCAGGCTCGCCGAACATGATAGAAATAGAAATCGCCCCGGGAGTATCGCAATACCTCTACTACGAAGACTCTACCCTGCTCCGGCGGCTGAGCGTCTTCCCCTACATACTCCTGCTGGTCATGCTGTCGTTCATCGCCGTGGTGTACTTCGCCGTGCTGTCGACAAAGAAAGCGGAGCAGAACAAGGTGTGGGTGGGCCTGTCGAAAGAGACGGCGCATCAGCTCGGCACACCCATATCGTCGCTCATGGCATGGATGGAGCTGCTGCCCGACATGGGCGTCGACCCCGACACTCTTGTGGAGATGAACAAAGACGTCAACCGACTCAGCACCATAGCCTCGCGATTCTCGAAGATAGGCTCGGCGCCCGCCATGACCGAGGCCGACATCAACACCGTGGTCGGCGAGGCGGTCGGATATATGTCGACACGCATATCGCCGCGCATCAGACTGTCGTGCACACCCTACTCCGACACCCTCCCGGTGATGTCATGCGCGCCGCTGCTCGAGTGGGTCATAGAGAACCTTATCAAGAACGCCGTCGACGCCATGGACGGCACCGGAAGCATATCGGTGTCGATAGGCGCCACTCCCGTAGCCGCATATATCGAAGTCTCCGACACCGGCAAGGGCATAAGCCGCAAGAACCACAAGACGGTATTCAACCCCGGATACACAACAAAGAGCCGCGGTTGGGGACTCGGCCTCACGCTCGCCAAGAGAATTATCGAACAATACCACAACGGAAGGATATACATCAAACAGTCGGCGCCCGGCGCGGGCACCACATTCCGCATCGACCTGCCAAGGAACCTCAGACTACGCTGAACGCTATGAGAATACTGCACATACTCTTCAATCTCGCCACGGGCGGCACCGAGACTATGATGATTGACATCATGAACTGCCAGCGCCGTGCAGGTCACGACGTCGGGCTGCTGCTGATAAATGCGGGACACCGCGAGTCGATGCTCGACGCTCTCGACCCGGGCGTAAGCGTCATGAGACTAAACCGCCCCACCGGCAGCAAGAACCCATTATGGCTGTGGCGCTACAACAGAGCCATCGCCCGATTCCGCCCCGACGCCGTGCACATACACAACAAGAAGGCGCTCGGCATGCTATACGGTCCCCGCAAGTACAAGGTGGTCTTCACATACCACTGCAACGGCGACGCCAACCCCTACGCAGGGCGCGCCGACATCCTGTGCGCCATCTCGCAGACGGTGGCGGCCGACACGCGCAGCCGCGGCGAGGGCGACCCCACGGTGGTGTTGAACGGCATCGACACCTTGGCTGTGCCGCAACGCGACCCCGCGAGACCGGCCGGCAACCCCGTGCGCATAGTGCAGATAGGCTCGCTCAAACATGAAATAAAAGGCCAGCACATAACGCTGCAAGCGCTCGCCGCGATGCGTCACCGCGACGTCGCCGTCGACTTCATCGGCGAGGGTCCCTCGCGGCAGATGCTCGAGAGCCTTGCCGCCGAGCTTGGCGTGGCCGACAGAGTCAGGTTCTGCGGCGCAATATCGCGCGCCGAGCTCTACGCCTCGCTGCCGTCATACGACATAGGCCTGCTGCCATCGCTCGACGAAGGCTTCGGCCTTGCCCTTGCCGAGCCTATGGCCGCCGGGCTGCCCGTTGTCTGCACCGACCTGCCGGGGCCTATGGAGCTTGTCAGAGCCGCCGGCACGGGCACGTCATTCCGATGCGGCGACGCGTCGTCGCTCGCCTCCGCCATCGACACAGTCATCGACGACTACCCGTCGATGCTGGCCGACGCCGTGGCCGCACGCAAAGCGGTGACCCGGAACTTCGACATCCGTGCCACCGCCGACAATTACGTCGATATATACCGCCGTCAGTAGACAAGTCCCACGTTGTCAATCCACAAAGTGGTGCCTGGAGTACCGGTGTAAGGCTCGCCGCTGCCCGACGAGAACATAACCACAAGGTGTGTCGGGGTTGCGTCGGCGCTTTCCCACCCCACTTCCCTGACGGGCACCATCTTGCCATGCGAGTTGCGGGCATAGTAGCTCTTGCCCTCGGGGATAAGCCCCATGCCGGACTTATATCCGGGCTGAGCCGTGATGTCGCCGTAGCGCACCTTCAGGCGGTGGTCGTTGATCCATCCCGATGTCGAGCGTCCGAGCAGCTCGCGTCCCGTACCGACACGCTTGGCCATTATATTTCCGTCGGCATCCTCCCACCTGCGCTGCAGATAGATGATGACTTCGGCCTTGTCCTTGCCGGGTACGGTCTTCGTCTTGCCGAAGCCGCTCGAGTATATCATGTTTCCTGCCGGGATGTACAGTTTATAGTCATATCGCAGAGCCTTGGGGCGCTTGCTGAACGGTATGCCGACCTCCATCTTCGAGTAAGGGTCCGAGGTCGACTTTATAGGCTCCAGCATCTTGCCTAAAAAGACAGTGCCGGCCACAAGCACATCGATGTCGACGATGCCGAGCGCCTTGCACACCTCCATCATCGTTGTGAGTTTAGCACATCGGTTGCCTGCCGAGCGCTCGTCGGGAAAAACAGCATTGCTGACCTTGGTGACACCCATCACCTTGGCCATGACGTTCGATGACGCCCAGGGCGAGCCGCCCGAGTTGACATAGGGCCGGTCACCGTTGATTGTAGCGTTGGGGCCGATAGCGTAGCATTGCTTCTCCTGACCGCCGAGCACACGCGACTCCTTGATATTGCGGGTTATCCAGCTGTTGAAGTCTCCGAAAGGCAGCATCTCTACGCGCTGCGCGCTGATTCCCGTCATGGCAGACAGGCTAAGTATTGCGGCGATGAATAATTTTTTCATAAGAGAGATGTTATTAGTGTTTGTAACCGTTTTGTAATATTAAAAACACCCTCGCCGCCGCACCTGTTCGGCAGTTAAGATTTATTTAGACCCCGTTCCCCAATATTTGTTAACGCCGGGGCGGTCAAGCGTCGTGCAGATGTGTTCGCGCAGTGAGGGAGCAA
>JAICZO010000334.1 GCA_029057255.1 Muribaculaceae bacterium
TCCGAAGAGCGGCCCCTCCACCTCGCCGTCAGCTCGCGCGACCTGCCCGGCGAGAGACTCGAGATAACAATCAGCGACAACGGCATAGGCATCCGCCGCGACGACCTGAAGAAAATATTCGACAAATTCTACCGCGTATCCACCGGCAACCGCCACGACGTCAAAGGCTTCGGCCTCGGACTGGCATACGTCAAAAAGATGATAGGCGAGCTCGGAGGCGATATTTCGGTCGAGTCGGAATTCAATATCGGAACAAAATTCATAATAATACTACCACTCTCTAAAAACTGACAACTATGGAAGATCGAATGAGAATCCTTCTATGCGAGGACGACGAGAACCTGGGCATGCTCCTGCGCGAGTATCTTCAGGCCAAGGGATACAATGCCGACCTGTTCGTTGACGGTGAAGCCGGCTACAAGGCCTTCCTCAAAGGAAAATACGATATATGCGTCCTGGACGTGATGATGCCCAAGAAAGACGGCTTTGCTCTCGCCCAGGAGATACGCACCGTCAACTCTGAAGTGCCCATCATTTTCCTCACCGCCAAATCGCTTAAAGACGACATCCTCGAAGGCTTCAAGATCGGAGCCGACGACTACATCACCAAACCCTTCTCGATGGAAGAACTCGTGTTCCGCATCGAGGCCATCCTCCGCCGCGTCAAAGGCAAGAAGGGCAAGGAAATCACCATGTACAAGATCGGCAACTTCACCTTCGACACTCAGAAGCAGGTGCTCATGATCGGCGACAAAATCACGAAGCTCACCACCAAGGAGTCGGAGCTCCTCAGCCTGCTGTGCGCACACGTCAACGAAATCCTCGAGCGCAACTACGCCCTCAAGACTATCTGGATTGACGACAACTACTTCAACGCCCGCTCGATGGACGTCTACATCACCAAGCTGCGCAAGCATCTCAAAGACGACCCCTCGATCGAGATTATCAACATCCACGGCAAGGGCTACAAACTCATCGCACCCGAAGCCGAGGCCGCACGCTGACACACACTGCCGCACCACATACGGGGAGGAGGCTTCGCGCCTCCTCTTTTTTTATGTCACAAAAAGACCGCGGATTTTGCCATATTATTATAAATGTGTAATTTTGCGGTCTGAATAGACGGGCAGCAACGCCCCTAACACAAGACAGATGGAAATAATCCGTACTATAAAGCGCCTCGACGAGGTTGTCGACACCGCCCGCAAGGCAGGCCGCAGCATAGGTTTGGTGCCCACAATGGGCGCCCTCCACGCCGGGCACCGCTCACTGGTTGAGCGCGCCCGCCGCGACAACGATGTGGTCGTTGTCAGCGTCTTTGTCAATCCCACACAATTCAACAACCCCGACGACCTGCGGACCTACCCCCGCACCGAAGAGGCTGACTGCGCCATGCTCGAGGCATGCGGAGTCGACTACGCCTTCGTGCCGTCGGTAGAGGAAGTATATCCCGAGCCCGACAATCGAGTGTTCGACCTCGGCCCCGTGGCCGAAGTCATGGAAGGCGCCATGCGCCCCGGCCACTTCAACGGCGTGGCACAGATTGTGAGCAAGCTCTTCGCCATGACCCGCCCCACCCGCGCATACTTCGGCGAGAAAGACTTCCAGCAGATCGCAGTCATCCGCCGCATGGTGGAGCTTGAAGGCTTCGAGCTTGAGATTGTGCCCTGCCCCATCGTCCGCGAAGCCGACGGCCTCGCACTCTCGTCGCGCAACGTACGCCTCAGCGCCGAGGCACGCGCCATAGCTCCCGAGATACGCCGCAAGCTCGAGCAGAGCCTCAGCCTCAAAGCCGAAGGCATGACTCCCGCTCAGGTCGAGAAGGCCACCGTCGAGGCTATAAACAGCGTCGAAGGCCTCGAGGCCGAGTACTACAGCATCGTCGACGCCATCACCATGCAGCCCATAGCGCGCTGGGAAGATGCCGGCAGCGAAGGTGCCGTAGGTTGTGCCACAGTATTCTGCGGCGGCGTGCGTCTGATTGATAATATCCGTTACTGATCATGTTTATCCAAGTACTGAAATCAAAGATACACCGTGTCACCGTCACGGAGGCACGGCTCGACTATATAGGCAGCATCACCATCGACGAAGACCTTCTCGACGCCGCCGGCATCCTGCCCGGCGAGCGTGTCTATATCGTCAACAACAACAACGGTGCCCGGCTCGACACATACACCATACCCGGCGCACGCGGCGAAGGCACTATCTGCCTCAACGGCGCGGCGGCACGTCTGGTACAGCCCGGCGACATCGTCATCATCATGAGCTACGCAACTATGACTCCCGACGAAGCGCGTACGTTCAAGCCAACAGTAATTTTCCCTGACACGGCGACCAACCGCCTGGTAAAATAATATCCTTTTTTAGAATATGTTTGAAAAACTAAGCGACCGCCTTGAGCGCAGTTTCAAGCTCCTCAAAGGCCAGGGGCGTATCACCGAAATCAACGTCGCAGAGACACTCAAGGATGTGCGCAGAGCGCTCCTCGACGCCGACGTCAACTATAAAGTTGCCAAAACATTCACCGACACCGTCAAGCAGAAGGCGCTCGGCCAGAACGTTATAAACGCCATCAAGCCCGGCGAGCTCATGGTCAAGATTGTCCATGACGAACTCGCGTCGCTCATGGGCGGCGAGCCCACACCCCTCGTGCTGACAGGCCGTCCGGCCATCATCCTCATGTCGGGTCTGCAAGGCTCGGGTAAGACAACATTCACCGGCAAGCTCGCCAAGAAGCTCAAGGCCGAGAAGTCGATGCGTCCCCTCCTCGTTGCGTGCGACGTTTACCGCCCCGCCGCCATCGACCAGCTCAAGGTCCTCGCAGGCTCTATCGGCGTCGACGTCTACACCGAGGACGGCGTCAAAGACCCTGTCGGAATAGCCAAGCGTGCCGTCGAGCATGCCAAGGCTCACAACTACGACCTCGTAATCGTCGATACCGCCGGCCGACTCGCCGTCGACGAGCAGATGATGGACGAAATCGAGGCCATCAAAGACGCCATCCGTCCCGGCGAGACACTCTTCGTGGTCGACGCCATGACCGGTCAGGACGCCGTCAACACTGCCAAGACCTTCAACGAACGCCTCGACTTCGGCGGCGTGGTACTCACC
>JAICZO010000335.1 GCA_029057255.1 Muribaculaceae bacterium
AATTTCCGATTCAATTGTTAACGGAAATCTCAAGCGCAAAGGTAAAAGCTACTAATAATCGACGTCCTCCGGACGTCATTTTGGCAACGTAACATCTTATGTATCTTATATCTATGTGTCTCACGCGGATGTTCGCATCATAACATCCGCCATCCATAGACGGATGGCCGCGGCGAGGGGGCGTCCGCCAGAACGCCGATTATACGTAGCCCAGCCCACCGAAGCGGAGCGGAGGTGTGCCGGGTTAGGTGTGCAATCGCGGGAGAGGCGTCCGAAGGCCGCCGATTATTCCCGGCCCACCGATGCGGAGCGGAGGTGCGCCGGGTTAAGGTGTGCCCGCGTGGGTGAGGCGCTACAACCATACCTACGCATCGTCTGTCACGCCACCTTTTTTGGCGTAATCGGAGGGATTGACCCCGAACTCGTCGCGGAAACATTGCCGGAAGTAGGGTGTGCTGTTTATGCCGACCTTGAACGATATCTCCGATATGGTGAGCTTGCCCTCGGTGATGAGCCGCGCGGCTATCTGCATGCGTACCTTGCGGATATACTCGTTGGGCGACAGGCCGGTGAGTGCTTTGACCTTGCGGTAGAGGGTGGCTCGCGACATACACAGGCTGTCGGCAAGGAACGATACGTCGACGCTCTCGGAGCTGATATTGCCTTCGACCGACGCATGGAGCTTGTCGAGGAAGTCTTTGTCGAGAGGATTTATATCCGGGACGTGCGAGGGCTCCTCGGGCTGCGCTACAGCCTGTGCCACGGGCCTTGGCATCTCGGGAGCACGCATCGAGGCGAGTCGCTCGCGCTCACGCAGTATGTTGTTGACCCTGCTTATGAGCAGTCTCGAACTGAAGGGCTTGGTGAGATACGAGTCGGCGCCAGAGGCATAGCCCTCCTCCCGGTCGGGCTCCGAGTCCTTGGCCGTGAGGACTACGACGGGTATGTGGCAGGTCTGCAGGTCGTTCTTGAGTCTGCGGCACATCTCCAGGCCGTCCATGACAGGCATCATGATGTCGGTTATGATGATGTCAGGAAGCTCGGCACGCGCCATCTCGAGACCCGCCTTGCCGTCGGCTGCGGTCTTGATGTCGTAGAGGTCGGTGAAGGTGTCGGCTATGTATTCGCGCAGGTCTTCATTGTCCTCTACCACAAGCACCACGGGGCGGTTGCGCTCCGACGACTGTTCCTCACGCTCGACAGAGTCCTCGCCGCGCACTTCAGAGCCATCGGCGTCACCGCCGCCGAGGTGTATGGCCTCGGGGTACTGCTCGTCGACAAACAGACGGAGCACGAAGGAGGTACCCTCGTTGAGCTTGCTGCTCACGCTTATGCTGCCGTGGTGCAGGTCGGTAAGGTTCTTGACCAGAGCGAGACCGATGCCGGTGCCTGACGCCTGGTGAGGGCCGCGCTCCTGGTAATAGCGGTCGAATATCCTCGGCAGCACATCGGGGCTTATGCCGTAGCCCGTATCGCTGACGCTTATTTCTACGACAGGACGTCCGGTAGCCTCGTCGACAGCCTCGCAGGCACGGATAAGTATCCGTCCTCTGTAGGTGTACTTCAGGGCATTGGAGATGAGATTGTCAAGAATCATTATCACGGCCTCCTTGTCGTGTGTTATCTCGATGCACTCGGGGGTGACTTCGATGTCGATTGCCACGCGCGAGTCATTGAGCAGCTCCTTGTACTTGAGCGCAGCCTCATAGACCGTCGTGGCTATATTCTGCCGGCGTACGCTCAGACGCTTGTTGCTCGTCTCCGACTTTCTGAACTCGAGCACCTGATTGACGAGGCCGAGGAGCTTGTTGGCGCTGCGGTGGATGACAGTAAGGCGGCGGCGGTCACGCTCGTTGAGAGAGTTGTCGCGCAGGGTATCCTCGAGGGGACCGACGATAAGTGTCAGCGGTGTGCGCAGCTCATGTGTCACGTTGGTGTAGAAACGCATGCGCTCGTCGGCCAGCTCGCTGTCCTGCACACGCTGCTTCTTCTCGAGATTGTACAGGGCCTCGGCACGCACACGGCGCCGATAGACATACAACACGAAGAGTACGAGAGCCAGCGACACAATCACATATATCGTCTTGGCCCACCACGTGAGCCACAGCGGCGGCGTTATCGTTATACTGACGACGGTGGCCGTATCGCTCCACTGCTGATTGCGGATGCGGGTGCGCACTTCGAATCTGTAGTCGCCCGGAGGCAGGCTGCGGTAAGTTATCGTATTGGTGCCGTTGGCAAACCAGTCCTTGTCGAAGCCGCGCAGACAGAAGCTGTACTCTACCCTTTCGGCAAGAGCATGATTGCCGACATTGACCGTGAGGCTCAGCGTATTGTAGTCATAGCCAAGGGTGTAGCCACTGTCCTCGCCAAGCTGTCCGAGGACGGCGAAGCTGAGCACATCCTCCTCCGGCCCGTAGACGGTGAGGTCGGTCACTATCGCCGGGGGCGCATCGGCCGAGGCCAGCACCTCGCGCGGATTGAAGCGGCAAAGACCGTTGAGCGCGCCGAAGACGAGGCTGCCGCCCGGCTCGACGGCCATACAACCGGGCTTAAAAGCGCCCTGCGGCATATTGTCGACATGCGAGTAGCTTGCCACGGTGTCGTCGTCGACATAGCTTATGCCCTTGTTGGTACTCACCCATATACCGCCTGACAAGTCCTCGGCCACGGCGCTGACAAAGCCGTTGGCGAGGCCGTCGGAGGTGCGGCGGACAGTATAGACGGTGTCGGTCGGCGAGTTGAAACATACGAGACCCTCGCCGGTGCCGACCCATGTCCGGTCGTGCGAGTCCATGAAGATGTCGTTCACCGTGTTGGACGGGAAACCGTTTTCGATATTATACAGCCTGAGGAAAACACCGTGGGAGTCATACACCATCATGCCGCTGCCGAAAGTGCCGAGCCAGAGCCTGCCGTGGCTGTCGATGGCGAGCGTGCGTGCCAGCGGCACATACATGCTGCCCAAGGTGCGCATGGTCGAAGTCGAGATGTCGAATATGCCCTGCGTGGTCACAGCCACGAGAGTGTCGCCCCTGAGAGTGAGGTCGCGCACGTCGTAGTCGTTGCGGCCGTCGACAGGCACGCTGGCAAAGGTACCTTTGGCGGCATCGTACCGCACCAGACCGCCGTTGAAGACCCCGAACCACAGGTTGCCCGCGTCATCGCGCAGTGCCGCCTGCAGGTGATTTGCCGAGCGGTTGCCGCCGGGGTACTTGTACTCGGCCACACGGCGTCCGTCGCTGAAGACGTTCAGACCGCCGCCGTCGGTGCCCACCCACAGCCGGCCGTCGGCATCCACCACGACGCAGCTCGCCGTGCGGTTGGTCATCGAGTGATATACGCCGCCCTCGGGGCTGTAGCCGTAGAGGTCGAAGAGCGGCGGTATGGCAGGCAGGAAATCGACACCGCGCCCCCACACACCGGCCCAGATGTTGCCGTAGGAGTCACGGGCAAGAGCCTTGATGGTTGACTCCTCGAGAGCCGTGCCTATATGCGCGCCTCTCATGTCGGGACGGCGCACCACGGCGTTGTCGAAGCCGTTGCCGAGATCGACTTCGAAGAGACCCTCGAACTCCGTGGCCACAAGCAGGCTGCCGTCGTCCTTGCGGATGATGTCGAACACCGTTGCCTTGCCGAGCTCCGGGTCGGCTATCGGGCGGAATGTGCGCCGTGTGCCGTCGAAGAGCGCCAGGCCGCAGTCAGTGCCCACGAGCACATCCTTGCCGCTCAGAGGCAGCAGTGCGTAGACCGACTTACCCGGGATGGCATCGGGGTTCGACGGGTCGGGCGAATAGACCGTAGCCCGCCTGTTCTTCATCGACACCACCGTCATGCCGCTGTTCTTGCATCCCACATATATTATATCGCTGTTGCCGCCGTCGGCGACGGTCCACACTCGCGTGTCGGGCATACCGTCGACGCACTTCGTGTTGAAGTGGCGGAAGCTGCCTGTGGCGGGGTCGAAGAGATCGACGCCGTGCCAGTATGTGGCCAGGAGGAGCTTGCCGTCGGATGTCGGGCTGATTTTCGTAATATCGTCGGTAACGAGCGACGACGGGTCGGACTCGTCATGGCGGTATACGGTCACCTTACCTGTGCTGTAGTCAAAGGCGTTCAGTCCCGCACGCTGCGTGCCTATCCACATCACCGGCTCCACGGGGTCATCGAAGAGCGAGTTCAGCTCATTGCCGCTTAGCGCATAGCCGCCGTCCTGGCCGTCTTCCTTATATATCGGTATGAACCTCGACCCGTCGAAGACATTGAGACCGTCCTCGGTGGCCACCCATATGACACCTCGCTTGTCCTGCGCAATACTTGTCACATAGCAGTTCGACAGTCCCGAACCTATGCCGAGAGATATGCCACCGGCCGCGTGAGCCGTCAAGGCCACACAGCACAGAAGAGTTACTAAGGTCGAAATTAATAGATTTTTCATAGTACCGGTCTATTTCTGCTCAAAGATAGCATAGAATAGGTCAATCAGCAACACTAAGCGCGGAATAAATGCCTGTTGACTCATTTATGACTCAATAATGATTCAAAAAAGACCTGTTTGTCGGGTAACATTTCTTAACTTTGCGCATCTCTTGGCATATCTGCGGACAACGCGATGCAGGCCGGAGTCTTCAATACTGAATATTCAACAACTTTACCTAATCTAATATCTATGAATTGCAAACATGCGTGCCTTTTAGGCTTGCTCGCAATGTCGGCTATGCCTTTCACATCGTGCAACGATGACAACGACTGGCCTACCGTCGACGGTGCAGAGCCGACAGTAGCTATTGCTACGGACCATGTGATGACCGAAGCCGGAAAGTCAGTCACTTTCGCAGGCAAAATCACCGATGCCGACGGCATCGCCTCAATCAACCTGCTTTGCCCCGAGTTGCAGCTTGACAAAACCATCGACATCATCTCAATCTACGGCGAGCCCCTCAAGGAGTATGACCTGGACTATCAGTTCAAAATCCAGGACAACGAGACGGGCGACAAATTCGACGTGCTCGTCACCGTCACCGACGTGGCCGGCAAATCCTTCACCACAAAAGTGCTCGTCACGATGGACGGCGACTTCTCGGCACCCGTCTTCGAGGCCGCTCCCGACAGCGAGATTACGGTGCTGATCAAGGCCAACACAATGTTCAACCTTAAATTCACCGCCACCGACAACCGCGCTATCGACTACATCAACGTCGATGTCGAGGGCGTCAGCGGCTTCCCCGTCCGCATCGAGGGCGAAGGCAAGAACCGCGTGGAGTACGAGCAGAAGCTGCCCCTCCCCGCCGCTGCCGCATCGTACAACCTCACCATAACAGCCTACGACAAGGCAGCCCAGGACGGCGAGGTACGCAGCACTTCGGTCACATCCACCATCAAGGTGTCGGAGCTGCCTGACTTCGCCAACATGTACCTTGCCGACGTGGCCACTGCCGCCGAGCTCAACAGCGACATCTTCGGCGTGCCTATGGTGGTCGACCACGTGGCGCCCTACACCTACCGCGCACGTTACTTTAATGAAAAGGCCGGCACCGAGATCTGCTTCATCCCGCAGAAGACAGACTTCACGCCCATCTGCTTCGGCCCCGACCCCTCCGACCCGACCATCCTCGGCGACGACCCCGAGACAGTAGGACGCATCAAGCTCGACAAGGCCGGCGTATACTACGTCATTGACTTCAACATCAGCACCGGCAGCTACAAGCTCGACACATACACCATCGACGAGGCCATCGACCCCGTGATGCACATGCACTACGGCCAGGACGACATCAACACATGGTTCGAGTGGACCAACCTCAACGACATCTGGTGGCAGGAATTCTTCTTCGGTCCCTTCAACAGCTGGGGCGACGGCGACGACAAAGACAAGAGCGTCGTATCGCGCATGGAGCAGAGCAAGACCAACCCCCACGTCTACACTCTCGAGGGCTGGAAGCTCAACGCCGGCGATGAACTCAACTTCATCCTCCACTGCTGGCACATCAAGGGATGGTGGAACGTCGTGACCTGGCGTGGCGACGACGAGGCCGACCCCAGCCGCTTCTCATACTACGGATGGTACCAGCGCGAGACTCCCCACTTCGAAAGCAACGAAGACTACTTCAAGTGGAAATATATCGACGTTGACCCCGAAGAATACAAGTTCATGTATCCCGGCGCACCCGAGTTCGACCTCAACAAGTGGGCCGAGGGCAACTCCGAGGACTACCGCAAGAACTGGGTAGCCGACAAGTGGACCAAGCCCACAGTGAAGGTAAGCGGCACATACCGCCTCGTATTCGACGCTCACCTGGAGCGCGCCAAACTCGTACCCGCTGAATAAGCGCCTTAAAACAGACCATCAGTGCCGGGGTGTCAGACGCTTCTGATACTTCCGTCGGACACTCCGGCACACCTTACCTATAAAAACTGACAAAATGAAAAAACACATATTATTTCTGTTTCTGGCGCTTTTAGGCATGGTAGCCTCGGCTCAGAACTTGACAGTGAAGGGTGTCGTCAGCTCGGCTGCCGACAATGAGCCCCTCATCGGCGCCTCCGTAGCGATCAAAGGCGCACAGGGTGGTGTCGTGACCGACTTCGACGGCAACTACGTCATCACCAACGTACCCTCGGGTGCCACTCTCGTCTTCTCGTACGTCGGCTTCCAGCCGACATCAATCGAAGTGAAGGGCCGCACTCAGATTGACGTCGCCCTTCAGGAAAGCACCTCGGCTCTCGACGAACTCGTTGTCGTGGGCTACGGCGCCGTCAAGCGCAGCGACCTCACAAGCTCTATCTCGACCGTCAAAGGCGACCAGATTACCGAAGTGACTACAGGCAACGCTATGGACGCCCTCCAGGGCAAGGTCAGCGGCGTGCAGATCGCATCAGGCGGCGGCCCCGGCTCAAGCCCCAAGGTTATGATCCGCGGCGTCACGACTGTCGGCGACTCCAACCCCCTCTACGTTGTCGACGGTGTGCCTCTGAACTCGGGCAACATCAACTTTATCAACAACAACGACATCGAGTCGATGGAAGTACTCAAGGACGCGTCGGCATCGGCCATCTACGGTACACGTGCATCGAACGGCGTCATCATCATCACTACCAAGAAGGGTGCCGCAGGCAAGACTTCGGTCGACTTCTCGGCTTCGGTAGGCTTCCAGAACATCAAGAAACCGAAGATGGCATGGGCCGGCGAATACGAGAAAGTATACAAGAAGCGCTATGAAAACGACGGCCGCACCGCTCCCTGGAACTCGCCCTACACCAACTACTCCGACGTCGACGGCACCGACTGGTGGAACGAAGTCGTCAACGAGGCCGCTCTCGTGCAGAACTACGCCCTCGGCGTGCGCGGCGGCAACGACAAGTACATCTACAGCCTCTCGGTCGGTTACTTCCGCAACAACTCGCAGTTTGACTACGGATACTGGGACAAGGTCAACGTACGACTCAACACCGAGTACAACTTCAGCCGCGTCGTAAAGGCCGGTCTCGACATCGCGCCCAACATGGAGAACTGGGACGACACCCCCAACCTCTTCAGCGCCGCTATGGCGATGGACCCCACAACACCCGTGTTCCGCCCCGAGAACCAGTGGGACCCCGCCAACCCGATGAACAACTACCAGCGCTCGTACAACAACC
>JAICZO010000336.1 GCA_029057255.1 Muribaculaceae bacterium
ATGCGCCCAGGACGACCTCGGCGTCGGCACCTCGCCCGACGGCATCATCGTCCTCCCGGCCGAGGCCGAGGCTATGGTAGGCCGTCCCGCCGCCGAGTACTATAACATCGACGACGACTTCGTGCTCGAAGTCGACCTCACGCCCAACCGCATCGACGCGGCATCGCACTTCGGCGTGGCACGCGACATTGCCGCCGCCCTCACAGGCCGAGGCATAGCTGCCTCCGAGGCCCGCCGCCCCGAAGCCGCCGAAATCACAAGCGACGGCGGCAAAGGCATCGACGTGCGAGTCGAAGCCACCGACGGCGTAGTCCGCTACTGCGGCCTCACATTCGAGGGTGTCAAGGTAGGCCCCTCGCCCGAGTGGCTCGCCAAGCGTCTGAGCACTATCGGCCTGCACCCCATCAACAACGTTGTCGATATCACCAACTATATCCTCCATGCCTTCGGACAGCCGCTCCACGCCTTCGACGCCGACACCCTCGCCGGCGACACCGTCGTTGTGCGCCGCGCAGCCCACGGCAGCAAGTTCGTCACCCTCGACGGTGTCGAGCACACCCTTGACGGCGCCGACCTCATGATATGCGACGCCGCCGAGCCCAAGTGCATGGCAGGCGTCTTCGGAGGCCTCAACTCCGGCACCACCGACAGCACGACCCGCGTCTTCCTCGAGTCAGCATGCTTCAACGCCACATCGGTACGCCGCACGGCACGCCGCCACGGCATCAGCACCGACTCGTCGTTCCGCTTCGAGCGCGGCGTCGACCCCAACGGCTGCCTCTATGCCCTCCGTCTCGCCGCCAAGCTCATCTGCGAGCTCACCGGCGCTCACGTCACCGGCAGCCTCGTCGACTACTACCCCGAGGAAGTGGCACCCTACCCCGTCGACATGAAGTACGGCGACTTCGGCGCTCTTATCGGCGCGGAATTCGACCACGCCACCGTCGACACCATCCTCAAGGCTCTCGAGATTAAAGCACAGGCCGACGGCGAGAACCTGCACCTCGAAGTGCCCACCTACCGCGTGGACGTGCGTCGCCCCTGCGACGTCATCGAGGACTTCCTCCGCATCTACGACTACAACAAGATAGCAATGAGCGACGAGCTGCACTCCTGCCTCTCGTTCAAGACTCCCGTCGACGCCGCCGACGACCTGCGCCGCATCATCGCCGAGCAGCTCACCGGCGCCGGCTTCAACGAGATTCTCAACAACTCGCTCACTGCCGAAGCATACTACGCAACTCTCGCCGACTACCCCGCCGCCAACTGCGTGCGCCTGCTCAACCCCCTGAGCCAGGATCTCAACGTCATGCGCCAGACCCTCCTCTTCGGCGGTCTCGAATCGATAGCGCACAACGTCAACCGCCGCAACCCCGACACGGCATTCTACGAATTCGGCAACGTATACTTCCTCGACCCGGCCAAGACATCGACCGCCGAGGCACCCCTCGCCCCCTACAGCGAAGCCTCGCGCCTCGCCCTCTGGATGGCAGGCGCCACCCGTCAGGCCAACTGGCTCCGCGCCCGCGAGGACGCCGGCTTCTATGACCTCAAGGCCGCTGTCGCCAACGTCCTGGCCCGCATAGGCCTCGGCGCCGACGAAGTAGTGATGAAAGTGGCATCCGTGCCCGCCGACGGCATATTCGCCCAGGCTCTTGAGCTGACAACCGTCAACGGCGCACGCCTCGGCATGGCCGGCATCGTCAGCCCCGCCGTCTGCCGCAAGTGCGACATCAAGGTGCCCGTAAGCTACGCCGAGCTCGACTGGGACACCCTCTGCCGCCTCGCAGGCAAGCGCAACGCCCTCTACACCCCGCTGGCCAAGACTCAGGCCGTCAAGCGCGACCTCTCGCTGCTGCTCGACACCGCCGTCTCGATGGCCGAAGTCGAGGCCGCAGTGCGCGAAGCCGACAAGCGCATCCTGCGCAGCGTCGAGCTCTTCGACGTATACGAAGGCGACAAGCTCCCCGCCGGAAAGAAGTCGTATGCCATCTCCATCACCCTGCAGGACGCCGAGAAGACCCTCCAGGACAAGTACATCGACAAAGTGATGTCGAAAGTCATCGACAACCTCAAGAAAAAACTCGGCGCCGAGCTGCGCTAACAACATCCGCAACAATAATTATAAAAAACAGTATAATATCACACACCAATGGGAAGAGCATTTGAATACCGCAAAGC